>DAOMFH010000011.1:0-8218 GCA_035429705.1 Actinomycetota bacterium | reverse complement strand
GCTCGTGCACGGTCTCCTGCGGCGGTTCGTCTCCCGGCCCGGCAGCCTCGTCCACCACCCCGGCAGCCTCGTCCACTGGTGTGGCAGCACCCTGCCCGGGACCGTCGGACCCGGCGGGGCCCTCAGCCTCACCGAGCGCGGGCTGCTCGGGGCCGGCCCTGTCTTCGCCACCGGCATCGCCATCGCCGGCCTCCGGGGCCACCGGATCCGCGGGCTCGCTCGGCCCGAGGTCGTCGTAGCCGAAGTCATCGACCACGGTCTCGGCGACGCCGACCGATGCTCGCTGGACCGTCTCGCTGTGCGCCCCGCAGCCGAAGGTCAGGGCAACCACTCGGCCGTCCGCCGGCGAATAGCCGTTGGCGCATACCCCGAAGGCCTGGCCCATCGGCCCGCCGATCATCAGCAGGAATCCGCACGAGGCACACTGCATGCCCGTGGCCCGGGCAGCCGGCGAGCGCGGCCCCGCGTCCCGGTACCAGCGCACGGCAGCGTCCCGGCGGCCTTCCGGGCTCAGGATGCGGACCCGGCCGAGACCCAGCTCCCACTGTGCGGGGAGCATTCCGTCGTCGGCCTCCGGCACATCGTTGTCCGCCAGGCCGGGAACCAGGCGCGGATCGTCGGGCTCAGTCACGAGGACATCTCCGGCGCCCAGGTCGCCGGACTGGATGCGCTGTTTCCAGGGCACCCAGGACGGTGCGAGCAGTGCGTCACCGTCGGGCAGTAGCACGACCTCGTCGATCGTGACCGCCGATGAGTCCGGGGCGCGCGCGACCGTCACCGCCCAGCGCCAGCCCGCGTACCCGGGGACATGCCCCTCGAAGAAGTGGGTGACGACCGATGGCCCCTCGGACACCACTCCGCAGTGGTCACCCACCGTCGCAGGACCCGTCTGCTCCAGCACGGCCGCCCGCGCGAGATCCACCGCGTGCGCGCAGATCTCGTCGACTTCCCACGTCAACGCCGGCGAGGCCGGTGTCTCGTCCATGGGCCGGTCGCCCACCACCACCGTGGCCAGGCCTTCATGCTCCTGCGGGTCGTCAGTCATCGCGGACCCGCGTCCGCCGGTAGGCATTGCGCCTGCGAACGGTGTACCAGCGACCGGCCACTCCCAGCCCGGCACCCACCAGGCAGACCGTCAGCCACCATTGCTCGCCCGCCTCTCGCAACTGGTCCCGGAAGAACAGGTACAGCACCGCGAACGCCACCAGCCATGCGACGGTGCCCAGTGTCACCGCCAGCACGCCATCCTCGTCCAGCGGTTGCACGTCCACGATCCGACGGTACTACCTCGCCGCATGCGGACCGTGGCCCAGGAGTCACCTGAGCACCCCCAGAACGATGAGCAGGACGACCAGGCCGAACAGTACCGCCAGTGTGACGGTCCGACGTGTGCGCGGATTCACGCTCAGGGAGCTCCGCCGGTCTCGAAGTCACCCTCCCCGGCCACCGCCGACGGTGGCGCCTCGGTGGGCTCGACCTCATCCTCCAGCGGCGGACCTGTGATGGTGTCAGTGGGTTTGGGCGTCTTGGATGGCTTGGCCGAGGTGGGGGCCGGGGCACTCGTGGTCGGTGCCGCCGAGGTCGGTGCCGCCGTGGTCGGCGCCTGTGTGGTCGGCGCATACGTTGTCGGTGGCACGGTGGTCGGTGTCCTGTGTGTGGGCGACACGCTGGGCGAGGTGGTCACAACCGGGGACTCGGTGGGCCCGGGGGCATCGTTTCCGCCGCGCGCCGCCCACAGCGCCCCGGCGCCCAGGCCCAGCGCGATCGCCACGATCACCGCGATGATGATCGGTGCCTTGCCGGACTTGGGCTCCTCCGGCGGGGGTTCCGGTTCCTGGGCGGGGGGCATGGCCATGGTCGGATAGTCACTCACCCCCACAGGCTATGCGTCGGCGCCGCGGTTGCCCGGCATCGCCCACCCCGAGTCGTTGCCTTCTCAGCCGAGGTGCTCCACGACCCAGTCGATGCTGGCGGTCAGCGCCGCGACGTCCGCGGGCTCCACCGCGGGGAACATCGCCACCCGCAGCTGGTTGCGGCCGAGTTTGCGGTAGGGCTCCACATCGACGATGCCGTTGGCCCGCAGCACCTTGGCCACCGCCGCGGCGTCCACCGAGTCGTTGAAGTCGATCGTGCCGACCACCGCCGACCGGTACCCGGCGTCCGTAACGTACGGACGCGTGTACTCGGTGCGTTCGGCCCATCCGTAGAGAATCTGTGAGCTCTCGGCCGTGCGGGCGACCGTCCAGGACAGCCCGCCCTCGGCATTGAACCAGTCCACCTGCTCGGCCATCAGAGCGATCGTGGCCAGCGCCGGGGTGTTGTAGGTCTGCTCCTGTCGCGAGTTGTCGATCGCGATGTTGATGTCGAGGAAGGCGGGCATCCAGCGCCCGCTGTCCTTGATCGCCGCCGCCCGCTGCAGGGCCCGTGGGGACATCAGCGCGAACCACAGCCCGCCGTCGGATGCGAAGCACTTCTGGGGGGCGAAGTAGTAGACGTCGAAGTCCTCGGCCCGGACCGGCAGTCCACCGGCCGCCGAGGTGGCGTCGAACATGACCAGCGCCTCACCGGCTCCCGCGGGCCGGACCGCCTCGATGCAGACGCCGGTGGACGTCTCGTTGTGGGGGCTGGCGTACACGTCCAGGCCGGCGGACGGCTCGAACGGCCCGGCGGTACCCGGCTCGAAGGTGCGTACGTCCTGCTGACCCAGATGAGGCGCGATACTGGCCGCCTTGGCGAACTTGGAGCCGAACTCCCCGAACGACAGGAACTGTCCGCGTTGTTCGATGAGTCCGAACGTGGCGATGTCCCAGAACGCCGTGGACCCGCCGTTGCCGAGGACCACCTCGTAGTCCGCCGGCAGTGAGAACAGGTCCCGCAGGCCCTGCCGCAGACGCTTGACCTGCCCCTTCACGCCGGGTTTGCGGTGCGAGGTGCCCAGATACGTCGGGGCCATCGCGACCAGGGCATCCACCTGCTCGGGGCGGACCTTCGACGGGCCGCTTCCGAAGCGGCCATCGGCTGGTTTCAGGCTGGCGGGAATCTGCAGATCGTTCACCGTTCCAGGCTAGACGCGGGCTCCGATGACGCCGGTCGCAGGTCCGCATGATTCACCGGTGCCGCCCGGGCCCCGAGCCGTGGTCCGGGCTACTCGGAGCGGGATCCCTCCTCGGGGAGGTAGCCGCTGGGTGCCACCATCTCCGCATCCCATCCGGGGACGTCCTGCGCGCGGCGTGGGGCGGGTCCCACATAGCGCGCGGACGGGCGGATCAGCCGCCCGGTGCGCTTCTGTTCCAGGATGTGGGCACTCCAGCCGGCCAGTCGCGCGCACGTGAACATCGATGTGAACATGTGTGCCGGCACCTGGGCGAAGTCCAGCACGATGGCTGCCCAGAACTCCACGTTCGTCTCCAGCACACGATCGGGCCGGCGCGCCCGCAGTTCGCTGAGTGCGGCCTGCTCGAGGGCCTCCGCCACCTCGTAGCGCGGAGCGTCGAGTTCCCGGGCCGTGCGGCGCAGGACCCGGGCACGGGGGTCCTCCGCCCGGTAGACCCGGTGCCCGAATCCCATCAGGCGCTCACCGCGGTCCAGCACACCCCTGACATATGCGTCCGCGTCGCCGGTTCGCTCGATCTCCTCGATCATGCCCAGCACCCGGCTGGGGGCACCACCGTGCAGTGGACCGCTCATCGCGCCGACGGCCCCGGAGATCGCTGCGGCAACGTCGGCGCCGGTGGAGGCGATGACCCGGGAGGTGAAGGTCGAGGCGTTCATGCCGTGTTCGGCCGCGGAGACGAAGTAGGCGTCGACCGCCTGGACATGCGCGGGGTCCGGCTCGCCGCGCCACCTGACCATGAACCGCTCGACGATGGTCTTCGCCTTGTCGATCTCGACCTGCGGAACCATCGGCTGGCCCAGGCCGCGAGCTGACTGCGCCACGAAACTCATGGCCATGATCGACACATGCGCGAGGTTCTCGCGGGCGGTGTCGTCGTCGATGTCCAGCAGCGGCCGCAGGCCCCACGCCGGCGCCAGCATCGCGATCGCCGACTGCACATCGACCCGCACGTCACCGGAATGCACGGGGATCGGGAACGGCTCCGCGGGTGGCAGGCCGGGATTGAACTCATTGTCGACCAGTAGTCCCCAGACGTTCCCGAAGGAGACACGTCCGACCAGGTCCTCGATGTCCACCCCCCGGTACCGCAGGGAACTGCCCTCTTTGTCGGGCTCGGCGATCTCCGTCTCGAAAGCGACGACGCCTTCCAGGCCGGGTACGAATTCACTCATGTGACACTCCACCGCTCTAGGCACTGCCTGGATCAATAACCTAGTAGCCAGGGCGCGCACGCGCTGCGGCGAGGTGGGAATGAGCGAGATACGCAGGATCGACTACCAGACCGGATCCCTCACGGAGGCGGATCTGGCGGACACTCCTCTGCGACAGTTCGAGATGTGGCTGTCGGCAGCAAATGAGGCCGGGATCGAAGAGCCGAACGCCATGGAACTCGGATCCGTGGACGAGAACGGCCAACCGCACATCCGCGTGATGCTCTGCAAGGAGATCACTGCAGACGGCTTCATGTTCTTCACCAACTACGCCTCCGACAAGGGCCGGCAGATCGAGCACAACCCGCAGGTCGCCCTGTGCTTCCACTGGCAACCGCTGTACCGGCAGGTACGGGTGACCGGCATCGCCCACCGGCTGCCCACCGCGCAGTCCGACGCATACTTCGCCTCCCGCCCGCGCGATGCGCAACTGGGGGCTTGGTCCTCGCCGCAGTCCGCCGTGATCCCGGACCGTGACTACGTGCGCGCCCACCTGGCCGAGGTGACCGCCCGCTTCCCGGCGGAGGTCCCCCGTCCGCAGCACTGGGGTGGCTATCTGGTCGAGGCGACCAGTGTCGAGTTCTGGCAGGGTCAGCCCTCGCGGCTGCACGACCGCCTGCGATTCGTCCGCCGGGCCGCCGGCCGCCTGGACGACCCGGCCGCCTGGCAGGTGCAGCGGCTGGCCCCTTAGGGGCGGGGCAGGCTCGCCGGGAAGGGACCGAACCTAGCCGCGCTCCGCGTACCCCCGCAGCGCGGCAGCCACGATGTCGTCGAGCTGGTCGCCGCGGGCCTTGGCGACCCGCTTCGCGTCCTTGACCACGTGTTTGGGCACCTTCACCTGCAGACTGGTTCGCTTCACCTTCTTGGGAGTCCGGTTGAGCAGCGTGTCACTGGTCCGGCCCCCGATGCTGGTGACCGGTCGTAGTTCCTGGCGCGCGACTGGCAGTACCTCCGGTGGCACCACCGCCACCGGGGCGACAGCGGCCACCGGGTGCACGTCGGAGTCCGGCGCCTTTCGCAACGCTGGACGCGGCGGTGGGTTGTTCATCGTCCCTCCCGGGCGAGTTCGTCGGCAACTGCCCTGGCACTCATGGCGGCGATACGGCCAAGCAGGTCATCGAAAGCGTGCGCGGCTGACCGGGCCCCCGAGGAGCGCCACGAGTGGATGGGAACTCCGGCCCCCTGCGCCTGCTGGATGGCGGTGCGTTCCGGGATCGGTTCGGTGACCTTGACGCCGAAGACGCTGCGCAGCTCCTCCAGGCGATAGCGGTGCTCGGCCAGCGCTGCCCGGGTGCGGTTGGGCACGATCGCGACGACGGACAGTTGTGGGTTCCCCTCGCGGCGGGCGACCTGCACGGCCTCCACCGCCTGCTCGGCCCCCTGCACCGCGAAGTACGACGGTTCGGTCACGACCACGGCCTGAGTGGCCGCGAACAACGCGTTGCGGGTGAGTTCACCCAAGGAAGGGGGACAGTCCAGCAGCAGCAGGTCGTAGCGGGAGGCGACGCCGCGCAGGGCCCGCTGCAACCGCCGCACCGGGTCGACACCCGAGGGAACCGCCCGGTGCTCCAGTGCCCGCTCGGCGGCGATGACGTCGACCTGCGCACCCCAGCCGGTCTCGCTGATGGCCTCCAGCGCGACCCCGTCGCGACCGTCGTACAGGACGTCCGACGTCGAGTAGGTGGCGAGTTCGGGCAGGTTCAGCCCGGCTGTGGCATTGGACTGCGGATCCAGGTCAACGATGAGAACGCGGCGGCCCTCGTGCAGCGCCGCGCTAGCCAGTCCCAGCGTGACGGTGGTCTTGCCGACACCGCCCTTGAGGCTCAGTACGGCGACCACCGGCGCATCCATTCACCAATTGTGCCACCCATCGCCGCGATAATCCGGCAAGCGGCGGCACCGACTCATACCGGGTCAACCGCGATGTGCTCGGCCACGGCCAGCGACACCTCGGCGTACTCGCCGCCGCTGCCCACCAGCAGGCCTCCAGGCGACGCAGTCACCTTGACAGTCGCTCCCGGGGTCGCCCCGGCGCGCCGCAACGCGGCCAACACCTCGTGCTCGGTCTGCAGCGGCTCGTCGAGGCGCCGGATCCGAACCCGGATCGGCGTGTCCCCCAGGCGTCCGGCGGCATCGCGCAGGGACGGACCCGCGGCCAGGTCGGGTTCCGCGTCGGCGCCCAGGCCCGCCAATCCCGGAATGGGGTTGCCGTACGGCGAAGTGGTGGGCCGATCCAGCAGGTCCCAGATGCGCTTCTCCACCGCATCGCTCATCACGTGTTCCCAGCGGCAGGCCTCCGGATGGACGTCCTCCCACGGCAGGCCGATGACGTTGACCAGCAGGCACTCGGCGAGGCGGTGTTTGCGCATCACCGAGGTCGCGTAGGCGCGACCGGCCGGGGTGAGTTCCAGGTGACGGTCCCCGGAGACGACCACCAAGCCGTCGCGCTCCATACGTGCCACGGTCTGGGACACGGTGGGTCCGGACTGCCCGAGCCGCTCGGCGATGCGGGCTCGCAGCGGGACGGTGCCCTCCTCCTCGAGTTCGAACACGGTGCGCAGGTACATCTCGGTCGTGTCGATCAGCTCGCTGCTCACCAGATCATTGTGTCCCAGGCGACGAGGCGAGGCGAACTCCTACCCGCGCGCTAACCGGGGGGCAATGTGGCGACCGTCACAATCGTCAACCAGCGGCACCATATGTGGCCCCAGCAAGGCGGGATGCGCCAACATGTCGTGGTGCCAGTCGGCACTGGCGATCCAGACGGGGCCCTCCAGTGCGGCGCACCCCTATCGTCGGTGGCATACCCCTGACCCCATCCGCTAGCGTGACGTAATCGTTACGTGAATTGCCGGGCGTGTCGCTTGACTTCTTGACCGGCCCTTCCGATGTAACGCCAGGCGAGCCAGGGAGAACAGCATGAGACGGGTTGTGGTCAGCGGCGTGGCGATCTGCTCGCTGCTGGCGCCAGCGGCGCCCGCCATGGCGGCCAACAACCAGCCCATTCTGTCCGAGGGGATGGAGCATCCGGCAGTCAAGCGGGTGCAGAAGGCCCTCGGCATCACCCCGCAGACCGGATACTTCGGTCCGGTCACCCTGGAAGCGGTCCACAAGTACCAGGCCGCCCACGGGATTCCCACCACCGGCGTGGTCGGACCGCTCACCTGGGCTTCGCTGACCGCCGACGGCAAGGCGACCCGGCAGAAAGCCAAGAACACCAAGCAGGCACACAAGACCAAGACGCACAAGAACCGCAGGGCCAAGCGCAACAGGCGCGCGGTCAAGTCAGCCGCGATGACCGCCATGACCCTGCGGGTGGGCGACCGCGGGGCGGCGGTGCTGTTCCTCCAGGAGGAATTGGGGGTGCAGCCCCAGACCGGATACTTCGGACCGATCACGGAGTCGTTCGTCAAAGCGCTGCAAACCGCTGCGAAACTGCCCGTGACCGGCGTGGTCGATGCGCGGACCTGGCGCAAGGTGGGGAGGGTGGCCTTCGCCGCGCCGGCCCCGACCCCCGCCGCGAGCACACTGCCGGCCCCGGCCACCGCAACCGCGGCCAAGGTGCTGGAGGTCGCCGCCTCACAGGCAGGTGTGCCCTACGTGGCCACCGGCTACTCGCCCGAGCAGGGCTTCAACTGCAGCAGTTACACCCAGTGGGTCTACCAGCAACTCGGGATCGACCTCGGCGGAGCCTACACGGTCTGGCAGTACAACAAGAGCAGGAAGATCAGCGCATCCGAGGCCAAGCCGGGCGACCTCGTGTTCTTCTACAACTACGCGAACAACTTCATCGGCCACGTCGGAATCTACGCCGGGAACGGCATGATGTGGCACGCGCCGCGCACCGGCCGGGTCGTGAGCCTGGAGCGCGTCTACACCGACAAGGTGTACT
>DAOMFH010000010.1:5324-22735 GCA_035429705.1 Actinomycetota bacterium | reverse complement strand
TGACCATCGCGATCCTGGCGGGCTTGCTCGTACTGTTCCTGATCTTCTCCTCGGTCTACACCGAGTTGCTGTGGTTCAGGTCGGTCAACTTCAGCTCGGTGTTCACGACGGTGCTCAGCGTGCGGCTGGCGATGTTCGTCGGCTTCGGGCTGCTGATGGCCGTCATCGTGGGTCTCGGGATGGTCATCGCCTACCGCACGCGACCCGACTACGACCCCCGGCTGTCGGCGAGCATGGAGGGCTACCGGCAGAGTGTCGAGCCGATCCGCAAGTGGCTGTTGTTGACCATCAGCGGGTTCCTGGGCATCCTGGCCGGCCTGTCGGCCACATCTGAGTGGAATCGGTGGCTCCTGTTCCGCAACGGCGGTTCCTTCGGTGTGCAGGACCCGCAGTTCGGCATGGATGTCGGGTTCTTCGTGTTCAAACTGCCGTTCCTGCGCTATCTGACCGGGTTCGGGTTCATGGCCCTGCTGCTGACCCTGCTCTTGGTGGTCGCCGTGCACTACCTGTACGGCGGCGTGCGCCTGCAACACGGGATGCAGGCCACGGAGGCCGCCCAGGTGCAGATGTCGCTGCTTCTGGGCCTGATCTGCCTGCTGAAGGCCGTGGCCTACTGGCTCGACCGCTACGCGTTGTCCCTGAAGGACGAGGACTTCGTCGAAGGGTTCACCGGCCTGAAGTACCGCGACGTCGAAGCGGTGCTGCCCGCCAAGACGATCCTCACGTTCATCGCCCTGGTCTGTGCGGCGCTGTTCTTCCTGAACGTCTTCCGCCGCACGTGGACGCTGCCCCTGGTGGGGCTGGGCCTGCTGGCCGTCAGTGCCCTGGTGGTGGGGGGCATCTACCCGGCGGTGGTGCAGCAGTTCCAGGTCCGGCCGAACGAGCCGGGCAAGGAGGCTCCTTTCATCAGCCGGAACATCCAGGCGACCCGCGACGCGTACAACCTGTCCAACGCGCAGAACGACGAGTACTCCGCGGTCGCGCAGCCCAACGAGGAGTCGCTGGCCGCCGACCAGGGGACTCTGCAGAACATCCGGATCATGGACCCGGCGATCGTGTCGCCGACGTTCCGGCAACTGCAGCAGATCCGGACGTTCTACTCCTTCCCGGACACCCTCGACGTGGACCGCTACCAGCTGCCCAGCGGGCGCAGCGGCGCCATCGTGAGCACCCGCGAGGTGGATCTGTCCGCGGTGCCGCCCGCACAGCGCAACTGGGCCAACGACACGCTGGTCTACACGCACGGCTACGGCCTGGTGGCCTCCTACGACAACCGGGCCAACAGCGAGGGGGAACCGGAGTTCTTCGCCGAGGACATCCCGCCGCAAGGCGAGCTCACGATGAGCCAGCCCCGGGTCTACTACGGTGAGAAGTCCCCGGTGTACTCGATCGTCGGCGGACCGGGCGGACCGCGCGAATTCGACTTCCCGGACGACACCAGTCCCAGCGGCCAGCGCACCAACACCTACGACGGGACCGGTGGTGTCCCGGTCGGATCGCCGCTGAACCGGATGATGTTCGCGGCGAAGTTCTCCGAACCGAACATCCTGCTCTCCAGCCTGATCGGGCCGGATTCCAAGATCCTCTACGACCGCGATCCGCTGACCCGGGTCCGTAGCGTCGCCCCCTGGCTGCGGGTCGACTCCGATCCGTACCCGGCCGTCGTGAACGACCGCATCGTCTGGCTGGTCGACGGCTACACCACCAGTGACTCCTACCCGTACTCGGCGCGTCTGCGCTGGTCGGACGCCACCAGCGATTCGTTGACCGTCCGCCGTCAGGTCAACCTCGAGCAGGACTACGTCAACTACGTGCGCAACAGCGTGAAGGCCGTGGTCGACGCCTACGACGGCACCGTGACCCTGTACGCCTGGGATGCGTCCGATCCCATCCTGCAGGCGTGGCAGAAGTCCTTCCCCGGGTCCGTGCAGCCGGCCAGCGAGATGCCGGCTGAACTACAGGCGCATGTGCGCTACCCGGAGGACATCTTCAAGGCGCAGCGGTTGGTCTACAGCCGCTACCACGTCACCGATCCCACATCGTTCTACTCGGGTCAGGACTTCTGGTACGTCCCGACGGATCCGACCGATCCGGCCGCGGGCAAACCGCAGCCGCCGTACTACCTCACGCTGCGCATGCCGGATCAGGTGAGCCAGGAGTTCGCGCTGACCACCACGTTCTCACCGGTCAGGCGGCAGACGCTGGCCGCTTTCATGAGCGCGAGTTCGGAGCCCGGGCCGGGCTACGGGCGGTTGCGCGTGCTGCAGTTGCCACGCAACAGTGTCATACCGGGCCCGTTGCAGGTGCAGAACTCCTTCGAGTCGGACCCCGAGGTGGCCACCCAACTGTCCCTGCTGCGGCGCGGCGGTTCCGAGGTGCAACTGGGCAACTTGCTGTCGCTGCCGGTCGCCGGGGGGTTCCTGTATGTGGAACCGGTCTATGTGCGGGCCAGTCAGGACGGGTATCCGTTGCTGCGGCGGGTCTTGGTCTCGTTCGGCACGCAGGTCGCCTTCGAGCACACCCTCAGTGACGCACTGGCCAAGGTGCTCGGCGCACAGACCCAGCCCCCCGGTCAGCAGGACGGCAAACCGCATAAGGAGACGCCGCAGCAGCGCCTCGCCAAGGCATTGGCGGATGCGGATGCGGCGATGAAGGCCGCGGACGAGGCCCTGCGGGGTGGTGACTTCGCGGCCTACGGCAAGGCGCAGAAGGATCTCGAGGACGCGATCCAGCGCGCGATCGACGCGCAGCGCGAAATCGCCGGAGGCAAGCAAACGGACGCGGAGCCGCTTCCCGAGCCTTCGGCCACAGCGCAGGAGCCCGCGCCACCGCCTTCCCCAGATGCGACCGCCGCGCCGGACGCAACGCTGGCTCCGGATGCGGCGTGACGGATTGCGTTGAGGTGGGCTGGTGGACTTGCCATTCTCGGGCATTCCGGTGATGCCGTGGGTCAGCAGGTCCGATCGGTAGGTGATGTGGGGTCCGGTTGAGCGACAGGATCCAGCGGACTCCCGGACCAGGGGAAATAGTTGCACGTGCAACTATGTTGTTCCGGTCGGAAGGGGGTCGCCATGCCCGCCATCACAGTCGGCGACATCACAGCACTGCCTCGCATCACCTCCGGTTCCGCTCGCACCCGTGAGGTGGTCTCGATCACCACCGCTCCGCGCGGATTCGAGGGGGAGGGGTTCCCGGTGCGCCGGGCCTTCGCCGGCGTACCACTGGAACGGCTCGACCCGTTCATCCACATGGACCAGATGGGGGAGGTCCAGTACGCCCCCGGTGAGCCCAAAGGCACACCCTGGCATCCTCACCGGGGCTTCGAGACGGTCACCTACATGCTCGACGGCGTCTTCGAACACGCCGATTCCCATGGTGGGGGCGGACTGATCGCCGACGGGGACACCCAGTGGATGACCGCCGGATCGGGTCTGCTGCACATCGAGCGGCCCCCGGAGGAACTGGTGGCGGCCGGCGGCCTCTTCCACGGCGTCCAGTTGTGGGTCAACCTGCCCCGCGACCAGAAGCTGACCACCCCGAAGTACCAGGATCTGCGTGCCAGCCAAGTGGGCCTGGTGGCTTCCGCCGATGCCGGGGCGCTGATCCGCGTCATCGCCGGTGAACTGGGCGGGATCGCCGGGCCGGGCATCACGACGACCCCGATCTGCCTGGTACATGCCTCAGTGGCCAAGGGCGCCCATGTCCGGCTGCCGTGGCGACCGGAGTTCAATGCCCTCGTGTATGTGCTGGCCGGGCACGGCACGGTCAATGGTGCACCCATCCGGGACGGGCAGCTCGCGGTGCTCGGTACCGGTGACGAAGTCGCCTTCGGGGCCGATATGCGCCAGGACTCCCGCACCACGCAGATGGAGGTGTTGCTGCTCGGCGGCGCGCCCATCCGGCAGCCACTGGCCTGGATGGGTCCCTTCGTGATGAACACCAAGACCGAGGTGCTGCAGGCGCTCGAGGACTATCGCGCTGGGCGTTTCGGCCTGATCCCGGCGGACTAGCCGCCCAGAGTGGCCCGTTCGAGCCGCTCACCCTCGCGGCGGGCCCAGTCGGCGAGTCGCCTGGCGTTGTTCTCCAGCAATGACGGCAACAGGCGGTGCAGCCACCAGGCCAGGCGGGCGCGCTGCGGTGCGACGATGCACGCTTTGTTCGCGGCGATTCCAGCCAGCAGGTCGGCGACCAGGTCCTCGACCGGGTAGATGCTCCCGGCGGCCTTTGTCAGCAGGTCGCGGGCGGACACCCCGTCGTGTGCCGGGAGATCGCTGGGTCCCCGGCTGTCCAGGATCGGGGTCTCGGTCGGCCCGGGGCACAGGGCCGTGACGCGGATGCCGTACCGCTCGGCCTCGGGACGCAGGCTCAGCGACAGCCCGACGACAGCGTGTTTGGTCATCGAGTAGGCGGCCAGCATCGGGCTGGGCACAAGTCCGGCCAGGGAGGCGGTGTTCACGATGTGGCCGTCACCCTGCGCGATCATGTGGGGGTAGACCGCACGCACGCCGTTGACGACTCCAATGATGTTGACATCGACGATCCGTTGCCAGTGTTCAGCGGTCAGATCCTCGATCGGCCCGCCCACGCCGATGCCGGCGTTGTTCATGATCAGATCGATCCGGCCGTGGTCGGCCACGATCCGGCTGACCAGGGCCGAGAAGGCCTTGCCGTCGCGCACATCAAGTGTGGCGGATTCCGCCTTGCCGCCCGAGGCCACGATCTGGGCCGCGATGCTGTCGGCCGCGTCCGAGTCGATGTCCGCCAGGATGACCGTGTCGCCGCGGTCCGCGAACTGCACGCCCGCCTCGGCGCCGATACCTGACCCGCCGCCGGTGATGAGAACGATTGCCATGCGTCCAACCTACGTCGCCGCGGGACCCGCGGTGGGGCCGATGCTGCCATGTCGGGGTGTGTTCTCGGTCCAAGGAATCGCTGATTGATGCTGCTCTGTGCGAAACGGGGCTGGCGGTGTGGGATGTGGTTCCCCAGATCTTGTGTCATGGCTGTTGCCATGGCGCCAGATGTGGGGGGCCGCGGATCGCGCTGCCAGGCGCGTTGCAGCCAGGGCATGACCAATCAGTGCTTCCCCAAGGAGTCCAACGAGGCCAACCGGCGCGAGTCGGGCAAACGGGTTGCCCGGCACGCCGCCCGCCAGGAGCACGGCCGGCTTCGGATCCCGGGGGTCGGGGGGTGGCTCGTGGTGCCTCAATAGGCCTACGGTTGCTGCGTCCGGGGGCGGACGCATTGTGGATGCGGTACACCGCTCCCGGGGCCGGCTGCAAGAGCCGGGCCGATTCTCGCTCACGGATCCAGCGTTCGCTCACGGGTTCCCATACCAGCCCTGCGAACGTGCGCTGCACCGCGGTCGGCGCCGTCTCAGCGATTCAGGCTCCCCGGAACCCATGTGCGGGGGTCGAGTGACCGCAACCATGGCCGGCGACTTCGCGGCGGACGCGTGTGTCGAGGGGGCGCGGCCGGTGATGGGTCAGGGTCGCGCCGGAGCCGGCCACCCGGGCGCCTGTCCTCCGGCCCCGGCGTGCAATCGATCAGTGGATTTCCTGACCAGTGACCAGCAGATCCTGCCACTGCGGATGGGAACCGATGTAGGCGCGGACGTAGGGACACTGTGGCTCCACGTGCTCCCCGTTGGCGCGGGCATCGGTCAGGGCGGTGGTCACGAGGCGTCCGGCCAGCCCCCGGCCGCCGAACTCCTCGTCGACCCGGGTGTGGATCATGACCACGAGGCCTTCCCGCCGTTCGTACGCCAGGTCGCCGATCATCCGTCCGGCATGGCGCAACTCGTAGCGGTTCGCCGCCGGGACGTGCACAACGTCGAATTCGTCCATGTCCGCATCTTGCCGTTATCCGGCGGTCATAGCCCAGCCCGGCCGCGCGAGGGGACCGCATCGACCGACACGTCCTGCGTGATCGGGTCGGCACTGTCGGCCACCCGTCTGCCATACCACGTCGACAGCGGGGTGGCGCTCATGCCGTGGGCGAAAACGCTGAGCACGATCGTGCAGGACACGACGCCGGCGACCGCGGGAATGACCGGCGAATCCGATCCGAGTTCCTCCACGGCCAGAAGGGCGAACACGATCGTGGCCAGGCCACGTGGCCCGAACCATCCCATGAACGTCACGGTGGGCCAGCTGAAGCCGGTGCCGATCAGTGACACCATCACGGGCACGATCCGCAGCACCGTCAGCGCCAGGATCGCGAGCAGCAGCCACGACCACTGCAGTTCTGCCTGGAATACGACGAGGAGAAGGCCACCGGCGAAGAACCACACCACGAAGCTGAGCAGGTCGGAGGACACCTCGAGGAGTTCACTGGTCTGTGGCTCCTCCCGCAGGGTCACGCTGGCGGCGCCGAAGACGAGTCCGGCCACGAAAGCCGTGATGAACCCGTTGGCTCCGATGATGTCCGCGAGGCCGAAGAGGAACAGAGGCAGGGCCAGGGTGGCGACTGTGCGGCCGCGATGCCCGCTCATCCCGGCGCGGCGGGTCCGGTCCATCGCCCACGCAGCCGCCAGGCCCACTGACACTGCGCTGACCACCGCCAGCACGACCGGGACCACTCCCACCTGCATGATCGTGGGTTGCGTGTGCCCTTCCTCGGCTGCCAGTGCGGCCAGGGCAAGCAACACGAGCGGCGTGGCCAGTCCGTCGTTCAGTCCGCTCTCCACGTTCAGGGCCCGTCGCGCCCGCAGGGGGACGACTGGGTTCAGGACCGTGGGTGCTCCCAGTCCGGCATCGGTCGGCGTGATGGCGGCGGCCAGCAGCAGTGCCCCGGCGACGCCGATGCCCGGAAAGAGCCCGCGAGCGACCAGGAAGGTCGCCAGAAGTGCGAGCGGGAACCCGATCAGCAGCAGGCGCTCGGCGATTCCCGGGTCGTTGCGCAGCTGACTGAGCTTGACGGTGGACGCATCGTGGAACAACACCGTGATCAGGGTCAGTTCGGCGATCAGGTGGACGACCCCGGTTCCGGCACGGAAGTCCAGCAGCCAGTAGACGATCACCCCCGCGATGATGCTCAGCATGGGGGCGGTGATGTTGGCCGCGGTCAGTCGCCGCGACAGCAGGGCGTACACCAGGACCAGGCCGGACATGACGGCGACCGCGATACCCACCACACGCGCAGTGTAGGCGCGCGGGTCGACCGGATGCTGGGACGAGCGCCCTGAGCCTGATCCGCCGGGCCGCCGGTTGCGCTCGGGTGTGCTGACAGACCGGCCTACGGCTAACTTGAGGGTGTGCGACGGATGCTGCCGATGGTGCTTGCGGTGGCTCTGCTGTCCGGATGCGGGATGAAGAACTTCTCCAACAGTTTCACCGTTGAGGTCGGGAAGCCGCAGCAGGTCGGCGTCTTCGACTCCGAGATGGGACAGAGTGCCGAATGGGCGCAGCGGACCATGGGCCCGGCCGGACCTGGTGCTCCATACACGGTGCAGATCGCGGACACCGACTCCAAGATGGCTTTCGACATGAGTCCGCCCTCCTCGATCCAGGTCGGGCTGTACCTGCCCGCCATGACCGAAGAGGGCTACTACTCGGTGACCATCAACGACGTGACGCCCGGGACGGTCGACTTCGAGGCGCCGTTCATTCCATGGTTCTCCGAGTCGCCGGTCGAACCCCGGCCGCCGCTGCCGATGGATCTCGAGATCGCGGCCGGGGACCGGGGCTGGGTGGTCACCATGACTCCGGAGGCGCAGGCATGAGGCTGACTGGGCGGATCGTGTTCGCGATCAGGGCGGCGGCCGAACTGGTCGGGCATGAGGACTATGTGCCACTGGACGTGATCGCCGAGCGGCAGGACCTGCCGACCGACTACGTGCGCTCGGCGATGTCGGATCTGCGCCGCGCGGGGATCGTGAGCACACGTCGGGGCCGGGTGGGCGGCTACCGGCTCGCACGGCCAGCCGACCAGATCACCCTGGCCGACATCATCCGGGCAGTGGACGGTCCCCTGACGGTGGTGCAGGGGGAGCGGCCGGACAACCTCGAGTACACCGGCGCTGCGGCCGGACTCGAGGAGGTCTGGCTTGCGGTCCGCCGGGAGGAGCGCCGGATCCTGGAGGCCGTGACCCTGGAGCACTTGAGCAGCGGCCGGATGCCTCCCCAGGTCCGCGACTGAGGTGCGGAGGGGGAGCCCTCCAGTGATCGCGCTTCGAACATGCGACGCACATCACGTTCCTTCCAGAACCTTTTGTGGTAATACTGGAGCAAGTAAGTCAAGATAATTGGTTTCCACCAGTTCGCCCGGTGGTTGATTGGAGTCGCGGTCATGCCGCTCATCATCGTTTTCGCCCTCGTCGGGGGTATCGCCCAATTCGTCGATGGCACCCTGGGGATGGGTTTCGGGATCACTTCGGCGACACTGCTGACCCTGCTCGGATACTCGGCGGTCGCCGCGTCGGCAGGGACTCACGCAGCGAAGATAGGCACCAACCTGGTGTCCGGTCTGGCGCACTGGCGGGAGGGGAACCTGGACTGGCGGGTCATGCTGGCGTTGGCGGTGCCCGGGTCGATCGGCGCATTTCTGGGTGCGGTGGTTCTGACGAATGTGAGTCTGTCGGGAGCGCGCATCTGGATGGCGTTGATCCTGCTCGTGCTCGGCGTGTCGATCGTCATGCGATTCGCGTTCGGGAAGTCCCTCATACCGCAGGTGAAGGTCCGTACCCGCCACCTGTGGCCGGTCGGCCTGTTCGGCGGATTCGTGGACGCTACCGGTGGCGGGGGCTGGGGTCCGGTGGCCACGCCGTCCCTGCTGACGCTCACCAAGCATGAACCGAGGAAGGTCGTGGGCACCGTGAACGCGGCGGAGTTCGCGGTCGCGATCTTCGCGTCCATGGGGTTCCTGGTGGGGGCCAAGGAATCGCAGATCCCCTGGGGAGCGGTGGCCGGCCTGATCATCGGGGGACTGCTGGTCGCACCGTTCGCCGCTCGGTTCGCCAGTCGGGCACCGGTGCACAGCCTGGGCACGCTGGTCGGCGGCATGGTGATCATCAGCAACCTCGCCGTGATCTTCAAGTTGTTCGGCATGCCGGGCGCGATCGGTGGTGCGGTGTGCGCACTCGTGGCGGTCGTCGTGATCTCCCTGGCCTGGCGGGTCCATCGCGCGGATGTCAAGCCGGGCGAGCAGGTCAAGGAGCCCGTCCTCGTCTGAGGGCGCCGCTTGTCGCCTCCCGCTACGGCGCGAGGTCGGGCGGCGGGAGGCGGTAGGACGCCGGGGTCCGCGAGAAGCGGATCGGGTGGGACACCGTCGGTCGGCCGTCGATTTCCGCCACCGGTTCCAGGCCCAGGCGCCCGGCGAGTTCGATGGCCTCGGCTATGTCGTTGATCGGTCCGGCGGGAACACCGGCTTGTCCGCAAAGTTCCACCCAGTGCGCCGCGGGCCGGGTTGCCAGGGTGCGCTGCAGTTCGGCCTCCAGTTCCGGACGGTGGGCGACCCGCTGTGGGTTGGTCGCGAAGCGCGGTTCCTGGATGAGGTCGTCACGGTCCAGCAGGCTGCACAGCGCCGCGAACTGCCGGTCGTTGCCCACCGCGATCACCAGGTCGCGGTCGGCTGCGCGGAAACTGGTGTAGGGGGCGATAGAGGGATGCGCGTTGCCCAGGATCCCGGGAATCTGGCCGGCCCCGACGACCGCGCCAGCCTGATTCACCAGTCCACTGAGCAGCGATGAGAGCAGCGAGACTTCCACGTGCTGGCCCGCGCCGGTCCGCTCGCGATGGCGCAGTGCCGCGAGAATGCCCACGGTTGCGTGCATCCCGGTGAGAACATCGACCATTGCCACGCCGACCTTGGTCGGTTGCCCGGGCCCCGGCCCAGTGATGCTCATGAGGCCCCCGACCGCCTGCACGAGCAGGTCGTAGCCCGGCAGTTCGGCGCCGGCGCCGCTGCCGAAGCCGGTGATGGAGCAGTAGACGAGTCCGGGGTTGTCCGCGGCCAGCGACTGGTGGTCCAGACCGAACTTGGCCATCGTGCCCGGGTGGAAGTTCTCGACGAGTATGTCCGCGGTGCTCGCGATGTCCCGGGCCTGCTGGCGCCCCTCGTCAGTGGACAGGTCGATGCTCACCGACGTCTTGTTCCGGTTGACCGACTCGAAGTAGGTCGCGCGGCCGTCCGGGTCGGTCGGCGGGTGCCAGTGGCGGGTGTCGTCGCCGGTGCCCGGGCGTTCGATCTTCAGCACTTGGGCGCCGAGGTCGCCCAGCAGCATCGTGCAGTAGGGGCCGGCCAGAACCCGGCTGAAGTCGGCGACGGTGATTCCCTCTAGCGGACTGCTCACCTTTGCACCGTAGCCGGGTCCGCCGGATCAGGCCCGGTGACTTGCACCCTTGGTCCACCGACGTGCACCCTTGGTCCACCGACGGCGGTCGGGTGGTGCCGTTCCCGGCGGTTGTTGCGTACCCTGGGTCCGTGCCCACCTACGAGTTCCGCTGCCGTTCCTGTTCCGAGACGTTCAAGGTGCAGAGGCCGATGGACCGTTCCGGAGAGCCGGCGGACTGTCCGCACGGTCACACCGACACGGTCCGTCTGCTCACGACGGCCGGCATGTTCAGCAAGCAGAACCCCTCGGCCTCGGGCGGGGGCTGCTGCGGTGGAGCCTGCTGCGCGAACTGAACCACGGTCGAGTGCGCCTGGTGAATCCGCAACACGCCACCGTCGGTGCTTGACAAGAGGGAACTTGTCATACCCCTAGTTCAGTCTGATGTCAGATGCAGCGGTGTCGTTCCCGCGAATGGCACGGCTCATCGATCCCGGGGATACCCGGGGCCCGGGTCGGACCCACGGGGGTGGCTCGACCCGGGCCGCCCCCGTGGCGTCATCACCCGGGCAGGTTCAGGGCGATCTGCCCACGCGCCGTGTCGTTGACCTCGTAGAAGTCGACGATGGAGATGTTCACCGGCAGAGCTGCGGCCTTCCAGTCGGTCATCTCCTGGACTACTGACGGATTGCGCAGTTGGGCCAGCTCGAGCAGAGAACAGTTCTGGGTGCGGGCCCCGGTCAGGCACTGTACCTGGGACATCAGCCCCATCGACAGTTGCAACTGGTCGACGAACAGGCCGCACTGGTTCCCCCCAGCCACCGTGCAACTGGCGGATCCGGACAATGCCGACTGCCGGTTCGCCAAGTAGCCGGCGTTGGCCGTCTGCGACACGGCCGGGTCCTCCGTGTTCGGCCAGGGGGAGTAGAGGATCTGTTCGCGCTGGCGGTAGCAGGACTTGGCCGGCAGTTGCCCCTTCGCGTACAGGACAAGGATGTTGCGGTCGGCCTGCCACGCCTGACCGAACGTGGTCTGGGTGACGTCCGGGAACTTGCCGGCAGTCCATGCCCGCGAACAGACCGAGGTGCCGTTCACCCGGTAGGTCCGCAGGATCTTGTCGATGGCGGTCGTGTAGTACTTGTCGACCTTCTTCTTGCCGGTCAGATCGATGTGCTGGAAGTCCAGGATGATCTGCTCGCGGGGGTGCTGCTTGGCGAACCCGAGGATCTGCCCGAGTGCCTTGGTGAACCGTATTGACGTGAAGGTGTGCTGCAGGTATACCGGGACCTTCGCCGCTGCCTGGTTGGTGAGTTTCTTGCCGGCCTTCTTGGGGGTCACGACCTTGGTCTCGGGTACACCCAGGCGCATGTCGAGGTACCGGACGCCCCCATTGAGCTGGCTGGTGAAGTTCTGGCTCTGGGCCTTCGCGAGCCTGCCCACCGCGCACGGATTGGACTTGGCCGCCGACGCCATGGCCGGGTTGGCGCCGGCGATGGCGGTCAGTTTGCACTTGCCCTCGGTGTCGATCCGGAACGCGCCGGAGTCGTGCGTCCCGGGGATCACGACCTGGGTGAGTCTCGTGTCGGGCTTGTCGGCGTAGAGCGATGCCATCCAGTCGGGGGTGGGCGGCAGGACGGCCAGCGCGGTGGCGAGCAGCAGCATGGGGCCAAGGTATCCCGGCTCGGGGCCAGGCGTCCGCGCATCGGCCGAGGCCACCTCCCCGGCGCTTGGCGCGGGTTTGTCACACCCCTGGTCTACAACTGGTGGCGAGGTGAGGGTGATGTCGAAATCGGTGACGCAGCGGCGGCGGGACTGCCCGACGGGGAAGATCCGCTACCGTGACGGTGATCAGGCGGGACTGGCCCTTCGCGCGTTGCGGGCCAAGGCGTCATGGGCCACGTTGCGCGGAGGGTCCCACCGGATCCGTGTTGTGCGCAAGTATGAGTGCCCGTTCTGCGCGGGGTGGCACTTGACCAGCCAGCCGGATGTGCAGTGGGCATCATGAGCGAGGTGCAGTGGGGAGCCGATCCACGTCCGTCGGGAGGAACTCGTGCGGGTCTGGCCCGGGGTCCGGCAGTCGGAGTCGTGCGCACGCAGGATCTGCGACGGCAGCGACTCGACGGGGGCCGTGTCAGGATGAGTCCGTGAGCCCCCGGTGGCCGCGGTGAATGGGGGTCCGTCGGATGAGCCGTCGTAGGCAGCCCGGTTGCCTGATGATGCTGCTGGCTGTGGCGATGGCGGGGCTGGGCGTCGCGGTCATGGCGGGCGGCGATGAACACGGTCCTGGACCCGCGGCTCCCAGCGTCCCTGCGCGATCAGCCGATCCGGGGTCCAGCCCACCGGCCGAACCCGAACCGACCCGGCGTCACACAGGTGCAGAGGAGTCCGCTTTCGCTGACATCGCCGAGGCGAGACGAGTGCTGCAGGAACTGCCGGTGAAGGGCCGCGCCCCGATGACCGGCTACACCCGCGAGGCGTTCGGTCCGGCGTGGTCGGACACCAATGCCAACGGCTGCGACACCCGCAACGACATCCTGCGCAGGGATCTGACGGCCAAGGTGGTCCAGGACTGCGTGGTGCTGTCCGGAGTGCTGCACGACCCGTACAGCGGTACCCGGGTGGACTTCACCAGGGGCCCGGTCACCAGTCTGGATGTGCAGATAGACCACGTGGTCGCACTCGCCAACGCCTGGCAGACCGGGGCCGCCTACTGGCCGGCAGACAAGCGGGAGCGATTCGCCAACGACCGGCGCAATCTGCTCGCTGTGCGCGGTGACCTCAACCTGCAGAAGCGCGATGGCGACGCCGCCACCTGGCTGCCTCCCCGGAAGGCCTTCCGGTGCACCTACGTGGCGATCCAGATCCTGACCAAGCAGCGTCACGGCCTCTGGGTCACGGCCCCTGAGAAGGAGGCGATGCAGCGCGTCCTGCTGGGGTGCTGACGCCAGCAGAACGACCGGGGCCGGTTCACCCGCCTTGGCAGATCGGGCAGAATGCGCAGTCCGGGCAGCATTCGTCTGCCCAGAACACGGCTGCTTGCGTGTTCACGCCGCCGCTGAACGGTTCACCCCACCAGCCGTCTGCGAAGCCTGCCAACTGGCCCAGTGCCATTCCGGTCAACTGACACTGGGGACTGCAGTCGGGACAGCAGCCGCCCGTGGTCATGAGACCATCTGTGAGCCGGGGCGCGACATCTGGGGATGGGTACCCGCGCACCACCTGCCATGCCGGCGGCGGAAGACCGCCGCGTTCTGGTACAGCGTGACAAGCACCTGGTCCAGGGTGAGATCGGGGTCGTCCGCTCTCAGCCTGATCAGGATGTCCTCCGGGGGAAGGCACTCCTGAGCGAGGATTGCGCGAATCGACCCGGCCAGCGCCGTTTCGGCGTCAGCATCCCGGCCGCCGCCCGGGTGGTGCGTCGGGCTGTCCATGGCTCACCCGCTCTCCTGGCCCTACCTCTACGGTCGGTCCGTTGTGGCTGTGGCTTGAGGATCGAAGTTGTCACACCCCGGTGCGAATCTGGCGGAGGTGATTGTGCGGCACCGCTGTGCGGGCTGTCGCACGCTGCAGCCACATTCGATGCACACGCCCGCCGCACGTACAGACCGGCGGGAAGGAGGGAGACGGTATGCAATTGACCACAGCGCAGCGGGATCGGGCCGTGGGTGCGGTCCTCGGGATGGCCGCAGGTGATGCCGTCGGCATGGGTTACGAGTTCGGTCCCCAGGTGGATCCCGAGTCGGTACGTATGAAGACGAATCCGGCCCTGCCGCTGTTCGGGCCGGGCGAGTGGACTGATGACACGACCATGGCGGTTCCGATTCTGCAGGCGCTGGCCGCCGGCCAGAACCTCCTGGATCAACGCACCCAGGACCAGGTCGTCGGCCGCTGGATCGACTGGGCCGGGGCCGGTCCCAAGGACATCGGGGTATCGACCGCCTTCGTCCTGGGGCAGGCTCTCAGCAGGGATGCCGTCGGTGTGCGGGAGGCTGCTCACCACAGGTACCGGTCCGGAGCGCCGTGCGCCGGGAACGGTTCCCTGATGCGCACCACGCCCGTCGTGCTGGGATACCTCGACGACCCCGCCGGCCTTACCCGAGCTGCTTGCACGTATAGCGAGTTCACCCATGCCGACCCCGACGCAAGGGAGGCATGCGTGCTGTGGAATCACGCGCAACGACACGCGATTCTGCACGGGGAACTGGACGTGACCGTGGGTCTGGCCCACATGAGCCACGATCGCCGGGGACTCTGGGCGGAACGTCTGACCCGCGCGACCCGGGGCGAACCGATTGACTTCGCCGTGGACAACGGGTGGGTGGTGGCGGCGTTGCAGTGTGCCTGGGCTGCGATCAGGAGCACGTGGACAGGCAGTCCCGACCATCTCGAGTCGGGAGTGCGGGCGGCCGTGGCCGCCGGTCACGACGCGGACACGGTCGCCGCGATCGCGGGCGGTCTGCTCGGTGCCCGCTGGGGGACGTCGGCGGTGCCACTGGAATGGCGGCGGCGACTGTTCGGCTGGCCCGGCTGGACCGGCGAGGACTTGGTGCAAGCCGCGCACCGAGCGGTTGGTGGGCGTCCGTGGCCGGCCCGGTTCGATCGCGGTCGGGCTGCCGGCGTTGAGCCCGTGCGCCTGCCGTGCGACCCCGGAGTCTGGCTGGGCGACGCGGCCGGCCTCAGCAGACTGCCGGATGAGGTCGACGCAGTGGTGTCGCTGTGCCGCGTCGGCGATCACGAGGTGCCGTCCCGCATCCCTTCGAACCGGCAGGCGCGGGTCTGGTTGATCGACAGCCCCGTGCCCGAGGAGAACCCGAATCTGGCGTACGTCGTCGCACAGACAGTCGGTCTCATCCAGCGATGGCGAGCAGAGGGCAGGGTGGTCTACCTGCATTGCGGGCGCGCGCAGTCACGGACCCCGTTCATCGCCGCAGCCTATGGGGCGCTTGTCACCGGACGTTCGGCCGCTGTGGTCCTACAGGAGATCTCGTCGGTGTTGCCGTGCGCGGACCCCAATCGCGGATTCCGCGCGTTCCTGAACGAACCCTCGCTGGGTGGGGGTCGCGGTGACGATCGATGAGGGGTACGGAGCGGTCCACCTGGGTGATTCCACACGGCCGTCTGGCATCCAGTCGTTTCATGGTGAATTGTGGCCTTGGGCCGGTGTGACACACCTCTCCCAGCAAAGTGCGCTGCCGCGGGGTTTCGCTTTGACTAGTGCACCACCTTGTGGACAGGCTGAAGCAAGGTCACCGTCTTCACCGGGAGAAACCCATGGCCAAGTCCGATACCGAAGTCCGTGCACGGATCGTCGATGCCGCTTCCCGGCTATTCACCGAGCACGGCTACAACGGAACCAAGGTGGGCATGGTGGCCAAGGCCGCGGGGGTGAGTTCGGCCACCGTGCGGCGGCTGACCGGCAACCGCATGGAGTTGTTCGAACATGTGATAGCGAATCGGAAGGTGTCCACCGCGGCGCAGCGGGTGGCAGCGGCTGTGCAGGACCCCGCCGAGGCTCCGCCGATTGCGGTCATCCTCGCCCTCGCCGACGAGATCTTCTCGAGGCCGGACGCTGGGTGGGATGTTCTGGAACTCCAGGGTCTGACCAGCGCCCATCTGAGTGAACGCCTGCGCGCTGTGGAGACCACGCGTACGGGGCAGAGGTGGGAGAACGTGGCCTCCCTGCTTAGTCAGGTGCGCGCGAACGGGGGGCTGGACGCCGGTGTCTCCGACCGGGCGCTGGCATACCTGATCCTCACCATGTCCGCCGGCATGGCGCTACTGGATCCGGTGCTCGAGAACAAGCCGGCCACCGCGGAGTGGATCGGGTTGGTGGCCAGGGTCACGCAGGCCGTGGCTCCACAGGATTTCTTCCTGGAGCCCGACTATCAGGCCCGCCAGCCCTGGTGGGTGCGGGTTGACATCCCAGATCGGCCCGGAGCGATCGCACGCATCGTGCGAGCACTTTCCACCTTGCACCTGTACGTCACCTCAGTGCAGATAGTGGGCCATGAGGAGGGTCTGCGAACCATCGATATCGGGATGACGGCCCCGGCGGGAGTGACCGCGGACGCGATCCGTGCGGTGGCCCTGTCCGCTGGTAATCACGTCTACATCGTGCACGGGACCGAGCACGATGCCCTTGATCTGCCGACCCGGGTCCTGGATGGTGCCGCTGACCTGGTGAGGACCCCGGAACTGGCTCCGTTGACGGCGGCCGAGTTGGTCGGTGCGGAGGCGGTCGAGGTCACCGAGGCGACGGAGGGAGAGGACGACAGCCCCGACATCCTGCGCCTGCAGTGGACTCCCGAACAGCACGTGGTGCTGCAACGCAGTTGGGCCCCGTTCGCACGCGCGGAGCGTACCCGCGCTTCGGCGCTGCTGAGACTGTCCGCAGCGATCTCGGCAGCCACCGGTGATGAAGAAGCGGTCGGTTGGGTCGAGTCGATCAAAGGTGGGACCGTCTGGATACGCCTCGCGCGGCCCGAGGACGCGGATGCGGTGGCGGCGATGCACGCGCGCAGTTCGGAGCGCAGCCGATACCAGCGGTATTTCGCGATAACCGATTGGCACGGGACCAAGCTGTACAGGCTGTCCGGCGGTCACCGTGGGGCGACGCTGGTGGTGATGAGTGAAGAGGGCCAGATCATCGGCTTGGGCAATGTCTTCCCGGACACCTCGGAGGGCAGTCATGCTGCTGAGGTGGCGCTGATCGTCGAGGACGCCTATCAGGGCCGCGGGGTGGGCAAGGTCCTCCTGAGGAGCCTTCTGCACATGGCAACTCGACTGGGGTTCGAAGAGGTTGTGGCCAGTGTGCTCGCCGAGAACCGGGCGATGTTGCACCTGTTCGCGGCCACGGGTCTGGACTGGCGCACCACGGTCGACAACGGAATCGCCTTCATGCGTGCTGCCCTTCCGGGCACGATAGAACAGGCCCCGGCGACCGCGCACGGCCGGCCGATCAAGCGCACGATCCGGCGTCCGAGTGCACCGAGGGCGGTCCCCGCTACCGGGACGGTGGCGGAGGCGAAGAAGGCTCCGGCCAAGAAGGCTCAGGCGGCGAAGAAGGCCCCAGCGGCGAGGAAGGCTCCGGCGGCGAGGAAGGCTCCCGCCAAGAAGGCCCCGGCGGCGAAGAAGGCTCCCG
>DAOMFH010000010.1:3707-5224 GCA_035429705.1 Actinomycetota bacterium | reverse complement strand
CCGCAGACTTGGGCTCTGGCGCCGAGCGTCGGGTGTGGGGCGCTCTGCAGATGCTGTCCGCATCTGTTGTGACCGCGCATTCGAGTGGCGCGCTGTTGTGGCCCGCCGCTCGCGACTGGTGCATGGTTGGGGATTTGAGCCGAGCGGACCCAGCAACCGCGCAGCAGTCGGGAATCGCATCGTCAAGCGTGCATTCGCAGTGGGGCGGTGGGGATCAAGGTGCTTGTCGCGGGGCGATCTCGGCCGACTGCTGGCGAGGGGCAGGGAGGAGCCCCGTCGGCCACCCCCGGAATCGAGAACGTGACCGTGTTCCGGTACCTGCCTGCAAGCACAGGGCTGGCTCACACTCCCGTCTGGCAAGTCGGGCCCGGCGCTGAGGTCGCCCGCCCAGAGAGCGAACGGGCTCTATCCGTAGAAGGGCTCGGCCCAGCCCAGGTAAGGCCCCCATCGGTCAACGGCCCGCCAGGACATGATCTTCACCCGGCCACTACCGACATTGGTGACGACCAGGCCCCGGCCGATGTAAGTCGCGACGTGCCCGGCGGGCTGGCTGGTGCGCCAGAACAACTGGGCTCCGATTGGAGCCAGGCGATTGGTGTGCCCGTACCCAGCCTTGCGTGCGCGGAACCACTGCCGCAGTGCGGTTGAGGTCCGGCCGTGCCGGATGCCGTAGGCGTCGTCGGCCAGTCGCAGGCAGCCATTCCGGTAGCCGCCACGACCGCTGCGCGCCCACTGCATAAGCCGGAAGACTGCGGTGGTCGGGGTGTAGCGGGTACCGCGGGTGCGCATGCTCACGCCCGCTCGGGACGTGCGCTTGATCGCCCTGTTGCGCTTGGCCGGAGAAGGAAGTGCCGGAACGCTCGTCGATGCGGGATCCGTGGTCACCGGCGGCGTGGGTTCGACCGGCGGCGTGGGTTCGACCGGCGGCGTGGGCTCGACCGGCGGCGTGGGCTCGACCGGCGGCGTGGGCTCGACCGGCGGGGTGGGCTCGACCGGTGGGGTGGGGTCAGTGACCACGGGATCTGGCGGGCTGGTTTCGGCGGCCATGGCCGGGGTGGTCATCAGTAGGGGAAGCACTACTGCAGTACCGATGAGTTTGCTGCGAACGTTCAAGTTGACTCCGGGGTTGGGGGCGGCGGGGGACCTGGTCGTTGCGAGAGCCTTGTGTCGGCAGCGCGTTCCCGGTCCAATGACTCGGCGGTCTTCGCGAGGCTGGTCAGCGCCCGGTTCGGGCGGTCAGTTCCTGCGCGGCGGCTGTGTCGTCAGATACTCCAATGCGTCCTGCGGCCTTATGTCCGGTTCACCGTAAGCACGCTTGCAGGCGGATCACGTGGTGACCTGCCGAATGTGGGAATGGTCACACTAGTTGACGGAGTTTGTCCGGTTTGCCTGTGGAAAACCGTTCCGGGACAGGTCCGGGGGCAGGCTGGGGCGAGGCAAACCCGGCTCAACCCGCCTTCAGCCGATCCCCGCCGAGGGCCTTGGCCTGGTACAGCAAGCGGTCCGCCCGAGCGATC
>DAOMFH010000010.1:0-3607 GCA_035429705.1 Actinomycetota bacterium | reverse complement strand
CGGCGGGCGACGTGGACGATCAACTCGTCCCCGGCAGCGTGTCCGCGGGCGTCGTTCACACCCTTGAGCCCGTCGACGTCGAGGAAGAGAACCGCGATCTGGGTTCCGGTCCGTGGTGTCTGGGTCAGGACCTGCCGCATCTGGTCGACCAGGGAACGGCGGTTGGACAGGCGGGTCAGGGGGTCGTGGCGGGCCAGGAACTCCAACTCCCGGCGGGACTCCCGGGCCTCGCTGATGTCCACGAACTGGGATACGTAGGACACCGGCCTGCCCGATTCGTCGCGCACGAGCCCGACTGCGTGCTCGACCCACACCACCGTCCCGTCGGCGCGCAGCAACCGGCACTCCTTGACCGCGGACAGTTGCATCCCGGCCCTCACCTGTCGGCACATCTCCCGGTCCTCGGGCAGGTCTTCGGGGTGTAGCACATCGCCCATACGCCGGCCGACCAGCCAACTGGCGTGCCGGCTGAGCATAGTGCTCAGTGCTTTGTTGACTTGGAGGAACTCCTCGTCGAGGCTCATGACGGCCATTCCGCCGGGAGCCGACTCCATGGCGGTGCGGAACACGCGCTCACTGGCTTCCAGCGCGGCTCGTGTGCGGATCTCCTCGTCGATGTCCCGCAGGCCCAGCACGCGCCCGGCCGGCTGGCCCTGCTCGTCGACCACCAGTGACGCCTTGATCGAGAACCAGCGGTAGGAGCCATCGGCGAGCATCACTCGTCGGGGATGGTCCACCGTGGGCTCGTCCGGGCTCAGCGAGCGCACCCGCTCGACGATCTCCGCGAGGTCGTGTGGGTGCAGGAAGTCGTTGGGGCGCATCCCGATCACTTCATGGGTGTCCCAGCCCAGGGCCGACACGGTGGAGGGGGAGACCCAGGTGATCAGGCCGTCCTGCCCGATCCTGATCACGACATCCGTGGCGTTCTCGGCCAGCATCCGGAACTCCGCCTCGCGCCGGGAGACCAGGGTGTTGGCCTCCATCTCGGCATCGATGCCGCGCCAGGTCGCGATGCGACCGACCATCTTCCCGGTCGGGTTGCGAACCGGGTCCATGTTGATCGCGAACCAGCTGAAGCTTCCGTCGGCATGGATCAGGCGTGCGTTGAATGCCGCCGATTCGCCCGCGCCCAACTGGACAGTGCCGTTCTGGATGCCGGCCCGGTCGTCCGGGTGTACCAGCCCGATGAACGGGACGTCCAGGAGTTGCTCAGGCGCCCACCCGGTGGTCCTGGTCACCGACGGGGAGATCCAGCGCAGCGTCCCGTCGTTGGTGAGCCGCGTGATGACCTCCGTGCCGTTCTCGGCCAGCATCCGCAGGTTCTCCTCGAGTTCGGCCTCGTGGGTGATGTCGATCACCTGAGACACGAACATCTCGAGCTGGCCGGTGACGTCCCGGATCCCACTGACCGTCAGATAGGCGGTGAGCACTTCGCCGCTGGCTCGGATGAACCGCTTGCGCATGTGGTAGGAGTCCGTGGTGCCGGCCAGGAGCCGTCCGACGTGCTCGAGGTCGGCCTCCAGGTCCTGGGGGTGGGTCAACTCCTGCCACGTCATCGTGTACAGCGTCGCGGCGTCATATCCGAGGATCTCGCAGAGCGCGGAGTTCACCTCCAGGTAGGTGCCGTCTATCGCCACGAGTGACATGCCGATCGCGGCGTCGTGCATGGCGCGCCGGAAGACATCGCCCCCAGCGGTCATCGGCCCCGTTCTCATATCACCTCCCGCGCGACATGCGACCCGTTGTCCAGTTGATCGGATCAATCGCCGGATCCCTTAAGGCCCGCTGATCGGTGCGGGCGGTGACCAACTTGGGACCGGTTGTATGGCGCGCGCCGCCCGACAGGTCGTGATTCCGGTTGACTCAGCCGGCCTGGGGCTCCAAGCCCGTTTCGGGCAGCGGATGCGGTCCTTCTGTCCCAGGGGCGGACAGCACCCTTCGGCCCGGGGAGCAAGAAGATCGGTGTGTGCCCGCAGAGAGGCAATGCTGAATGCTGCTCTGCCCGAAACCACGCGGGCGGCGTGAGATATGGGGGACAGCAGATCGCGCTGCCGGCACAGCAGCCGAGTCGTTGACACTGGGTGCAGGTGCTTTGACCCGCGGTTGGGGCCGGCCAGCCGCCCGGTCGCGCACCGACCCTGGTGGGTCGATGCCCATTGCCTCGCGTGAATCCGGACGGGCTGGCGGCGGTCCGCGGTCCTACTCTGCGAGCATGCGGTAGATCTGCTTGCGGGTCTCTGCGAGAATCCGTCCCACTGCCCTGATCTGCTCGGGGTCGTCGAGCTGGCTCACTTGCCAGACGGCCGCGCCCAGTTGCTTGCCCTCGGTCCACAGCGCGGTCGCTTCGTCGCTGTCGCTGTGGGCATCGCGGGCCCAGGGTTGTCCCCATTCCTCGCGCTGCTGCTCGACCAGCGTCTTGCCGGCCGGGGTGAGCGAGAATGTCCGGCGACCGTCGTCCTGGGTGGGCTGCACGAGACCCTCTTTGGTGAGCCGCTTGAGGACCGGGTAGATCGAGCCGGGGGAGGGCCGCCAGCGACCGTCGCTGCGATCGGCAAGCTCGGTGATGATCTCGTAGCCGTGGCGGGGCTGCTCGTCCAGCAGTAGCAGGATCGCCAGCCGTACGTCGCCGCGGTCGCGCCGCGGTCGTGACGGTGGTCCCCAGGGCCCGTCGGCTCCCCAGCCGCCGTGGCGGTGACGGCGATGCCGGCGACGGCCGGCTGCGTCGGGGCTCGTGAATGCCCATCCGGGCATCGGGTGTGCGTAACTCATTGTTTGACTCCTCAGTCTGTGATGATGCATCGCATTCGTACGCGATAGTGTCACGATATATCGTGATATGGCGACCTGTCAATCAAAGATGCTGGGGGTGTCAGCGGTGTGCCTGCTCCGTGGGCGATGTGGTCACCCGCGGTCGGGAGAGCTGCCCGTGGGAGAGGGGGTGGGGCAAGGTGGCCCTGAACGGAGGATCAGCCTTCGATGATGCGTCCGGCGCCGGCGAACCGCGCGCGGTAGTAGCCCATGTTGATGCTGTCGACCCGCACGCCGGAACGGGGGTTGGTGGCGTGAATCATCTTCCCCTTGCCGATGTACATGGATACGTGCTGGGAGCCGCCAGGGCCATAGAAGAGCAGGTCGCCGGGCTTGAGATGTTTGCGTCCCACGCGGCGGGCCCGGTCCATCTGCGCGCCGGAGAAGTGCGGGAGCTGTCGTCCGGTGGCCGTGCGGTAGACCCACATGGTGAAGCCGGAGCAGTCGAAGGTGTTGGGTCCCGAGGCGCCGGAGACGTACCGCTCGCCCCGCTGGTTCAGGGCTACGCGCACCAGCGAGGAACGGGCCCGGTCAGCCCGCTCGCGGGCGGTCGCGCGCTTGTCGCGCAGGGCCTGGGCACGCTTCTGGGCGGGACTCACCAGGATCTCGACCGCGGCCGGTGTGGGCGTGTCGGTGGCCTGCGCGGGCAGGCCAGTCAGCAAGACCGCAGCGCCGGATGCGGCGACGGTGGCAAGACGGACAATTGTTGCAGGCGAGACCGCCATGCGTATTCACTCCTTCTCCTGCCGCCTACCGGGTTAGCTGACGGGCTCGAGGAGAGAAGTCCTCTACCGACTCT
>DAOMFH010000009.1:22052-23802 GCA_035429705.1 Actinomycetota bacterium | reverse complement strand
GGCACCAACCGCATCACTCGGCGTGCCACCCTATGGCCGTGACCAGCGCAGCACCACGCGGCAGGCGACTGCCGGTGTTCCAGGCGTTGCTGCCCTACCAACGAGCGTGGTTCCCGCGCGACCTCACGGCCGGGCTGGTGCTGTCCGCACTGCTGGTGCCTCAGGGGATGGCCTACGCCGAACTCGCCGGCCTGCCTGCGGTCACCGGCCTGTACACCTCGGTCCTGTGCCTGATCGGCTACGCCGTCTTCGGCGCATCGCGGATCTTGGTGCTCGGCCCGGACTCGTCACTGGGCCCGATGATCGCTGCGACCATCTTGCCGCTGGCCATGGCCAACGGTGATCCAGCACAAGCGGTTGCGCTGGCGTCGATGCTCTCCTTGCTCACGGGCGCGATCATGCTCGCAGCGGGGCTGTGGAAGGCGGGCTTCATCGCCGAACTGCTGTCCAGGCCGACGATGCTCGGCTACATGAACGGCCTGGCGGTGACGATCATTGTGGGGCAGTTGGACAAGATGCTCGGCTTCTCCGTGGAGTCCGACAACTTCGTCGGGGATTTCGCCGGGTTCGTCTCCGGGGTGACCTCGGGTGAGGTAGTCGCCTCTGCCGCCGCGCTGGGCTTCGCGAGTCTGTTCATCATCCTCGCACTGAAGCGATGGCTGCCCCGGGTTCCCGGCGTGCTTGTGGCCGTCATCTTCGCAATCGCCGTCACGGCGGGCTTGGGCCTGGCCGACGAGGGCGTGAAGGTGGTCGGCGTGCTGCCGCAGGGCTTCCCTTCACTGACCTGGCCGTCGGTCGGCCCCGGCGACCTGCTACTTCTCGCCGCGGGGGCGTTGAGCATCTCCCTGGTGTCATTGACCGACACCATCTCCACCGCCTCCTCCTTCGCCGCTCGCCGGGGCGAGTCGGTCGATGGCAACAAGGAGATGATCGGCATCGGAGCGGCCAACATCGCCGCCGGGCTGTTCCAGGGGTTCCCGGTGTCCACCAGCGGATCACGCACCGCGGTGGCAGATCAGGCCGGCGCGAAGAGCCAACTGACCGGTCTGGTCGGAGCAGCGGTGATCACCCTGATGCTCATCGCCGTGCCCGGGCTGATGCAGGATCTGCCGCAGCCGACGCTGGGCGCCGTGGTGGTGGCGGCCGCGCTGTCACTGGCCGACATCCCCGCCACACGCAGGCTCTGGCATCAGCGCCGAACGGACTTCCTGGTGATGATGACCGCCTTCCTGGGCGTGATGCTCCTGGGGGTGTTGCCCGGCATTGCCATCGCCGTGGCGATGTCGATCATGAACGTCTTCCGTCGTCTTTGGTGGCCGTACCATGCCGTTCTGGGCCGGCTGGACGACACTCCCGGCTACCACGACCTGGAGCGGTACGACGAGGAGGCACTGAACCGCTTACCCGGCTGTATCATCGTGCGCTTCGACGCTCCGTTGATCTTCGCCAACGCCAACACGTTCTCCCGGTTCGTGCTGGAACAAAGCGCCGCGATGGCCGCCGTCAGGCCCGCATGGATCGTCGTCGCCGCAGAGTCGATCTCCGACGCGGACACCACCGCCTGCGACATGCTGCAGGACCTCGACGCGACGCTGGAGGCCCGCGGGCACCGGCTGATCATCGCCGAGATGAAGGGTCGTGTGAGGGAGAAGTTGGGCCAGTTCGGCCTGTTCGAGCACCTGACCGACGACCAGTTCTACCCAACCGTGACCAGTGCCACCAAGGCCTACCGGAGGCTGACCGGCGCGGA
>DAOMFH010000009.1:0-21952 GCA_035429705.1 Actinomycetota bacterium | reverse complement strand
CACCAAGGCCTACCGGAGGCTGACCGGCGCGGAGTGGACGCCGATGGGCTGAGCGCCCCGGCCCCGCTGATCGAGAGACCCCTGCGGGCCTCTGTACGCGAGGGGGAGCCGGGCTGGGCGCTCTTGGGGTTCTGTGCCAGCAGCACCGGCAAGAGCATCGCGCGACTACTCTCCGCAGACAGCGGCTGCGTGGTCTGCGGGCTCGATGTGGACCCGGGTGTCCGGGGCCTATGGCTGCGCTTCCCGGGGAGGCACGGCGATCTCGCCCACCAACTGGAAACGTCCCGCCCCGAGGGTCGGAAACCGCGACCACCGGATCAGGCGCGTAGCCTGCCAGCATGACGCCCTCACCGGACTCCGATCACGGACTGCGGGGTGTCGTACGCCGGGCCGCGGACGGCGCGCGGGAGGCCGCGGACAGCGCATTCGACGCGACGGTTGGTCGCGTTGGACAGTCCGTCGGGGAGGCGGCCCTCGAAGCCACGAACGCGACTGCTCAGCAGGTCATCGAGGATCTTGAGCCGTACCTGATCGAGGAGGCCATCCCCCGGATCGTCGCGGGCATCATGCCCTATCTGACCGAAGATGTGGTTCCGGAGGTCCTCGCCGGCATCACCGACCATCTCACGACCGTCACCATCCCGGACGTCGTCGATGGCGTGTCCGGGCATCTGGTCGAGGTCACCGTGCCCGAGGTCGTCGCGGGTGTGACGCCCCGTCTCGTGGAAGACCTGCTGCCCCGGCTGCTGACCGACTTACAGCCGTACCTCGAGCAGCAACTGGTGCCGCAGATCGTGGACGGGCTGCTCCCCTATCTCGAAACGGCGATCGCGCCCCGGCTGATCGACTCCCTGATGCCGAAACTCGCAGACGACGTCGCGCCCCAGCTGGTGAACGATCTGATGCCGATGATCACCGCGACGGTGGCACCTCAGTTGGTCGATGCGCTCATGCCGAAGATCCGGGACCAGGTGGCCCCCGACCTGCTCGATGCGCTCATGCCGAAGATCGAGAACGAGATCGCGCCGCAACTCGTCGACTCCCTCATGCCGAAGATCCGGGGCGAAGTCGTGCCCCTGATCCTGGACGACATCGTGGACGACCCGCGCGTCCGGGACCTCATCCGCGAACAGAGCCAGGGCCTGTTCCTCGATGCGCTGGAGGGCTTCCGCAGCGCACTCGCGGACCTGGACTCCCTGGTGGACGGGGTGGGCAGGCGACTTCTGCGCAGACCGGCCCGGCTGGAGCCGGAGACCGCACTGCAGCTCGTCCTCGCCGACTCCTCCCCGGAGGACACCAGGCCGCTGCGTCTGGCGGTGGAGGATCTGGCGAAGCAGCGGGCCGCCTGGCGGGCACTTCCCGCCCCGCCGGCGCCACCCGGCCGGGCCTTCACCTACGCCGGGGCGATCACCCGACTGCTGGGCTTGGCCATCGATCTGTTCGTCGTGGGCTACCTCAGCACGGTGCTGTTCTCGACGCTGGCGAGCTTGATCGACTCGCTGTTCGCCGGCGCACCTCCGCAGTGGCTCTCGGCCACCTTCGTGGTCCTCGCGGCGATGGTCATCCCCGTTTACCTGGGACTGTGCTACTGGATTCTGGGCCGGTCGCTGGGCATGGGAATCGTCGGGATCCGCGTGTGCACCCCGGACGGACGTCGTCCCGGGCTCATAAGGGCAATGGCCCGGGGATGGCTGGGAATGCTCGGACTGGGCTTCTGGCTGGCCACCGGTGTCGTCGTGTTCTTCGACTCCAAGAGACGTGGCCTGCTGGACCGGTTGGCACACACGGAGGTGCGCTACTCGGTCCCCGAGACCCAGCAGCGTCGCCATGTGCGCGACGCGGTGCAGGAGCAGCGCGACGCCGCCGGGACGCATGGCCAGACGCATGGCCAGGGGCCGGACACGCTGTCACGGGGTTGACAACCACCAGTCGTCGGCCGACGATGCGGTCGTGCTCGTCGGCGAGGTGGACGACCGCCCGGCGTCGCCGGCACCGGCCGCGGCGAACGGAGCAGGCTCATGACCGCTAGAGACAATGCCGACAAAGCAGCGACCCTGCTCGCCCTGCACGCGGGCTCCGGCTTCGTACTGCCCAATGCCTGGGACGCCGGGTCCGCCCGCATCCTCGCACAACTGGGCTTCCCGGCCATCGCCACGACCAGCGCGGGGATCGCGTGGGCTTGCGGAGTTCCGGACGGGGGGACACTGGACCGCGACGAGATGCTCAGGCAGGTCGGCCGGATAGTGAGCGCGGTGGAGATACCCGTCACCGCGGACCTGGAATCCGGGTACGGCCGAACCGCCGACGAGGTCGGCCTCACCGTTGCCCGGGCCGCCGGACTCGGGGCGGTGGGCGCCAACATCGAGGACGCTGGCCCCCGGGGGCTGTTCGGCACCGAGGAGGCGGCCGAGCGGCTCGCCGCCGCCCGGGCCGCGGCTCCCCGGGGCAGTTTCGTGCTCAATGCGCGGACCGACACCTACTTCGCCGGCACCCCGGGCGACACGTTCACCGAGACGGTCGAGCGGGCCGTGCGCTACCTCGACGCGGGAGCCGATTGCATCTTCGTGCCCGGCGTTGCCGAAGCCGACACGATCCGCCGGCTCGCCGAGGCCATCCCGGGCCCGCTCAACATCGTGGCCGGGCTCGCGAACACCATCGACGCGCCCACCTTGTTCTCACTCGGCGTCAAGCGGGTCAGCCTGGGCGGCAGCCTGGCCCGTGCCGCACTCAGCCTGCTGGATCGGGCGGGACGGGAGTTGCGCGACTCCGGGACGCTGGGCTTCCTCGATGGCTCGATCAGCTACCGCGACCTGCAGCAACGCTTCGGCGCCTGATCGCCTCACGCTCCGGCGGTCGCCGGCCTTCGCGCCGACGGTGGCTGCCTGCGTCACCCAGCAGCCGCCAGCACATGTGACTAGCCTGCAGGGGATGCCGACTCACCTGCTCCCCAGAGCCGCGGGCAAGGATCCCGACCGGCGGGCATTGCGCCGGGCCGCCCGGGTGGCGGTGACGGTCGTGGTGGTCATCGTGGTGCTCGGCCGGATCCCGTTCCTCGCCCCGGGCACGATGATGGGGTCGTTCGCGGCCCTGGGCCTGTTGACCTTCTCGGACTTCGGGGGGCCTCGGGGCAAGCGGTTCGTCGCCTACCTGGCAGCCACCCTGGCCGGCCTGCCGCTGATGCTGATCGGCCTGTACGCGGCTGAGCGGGTCTGGACGGCGGTCCTGGCGATGGCGGCGATCGCCATGCTCATCGGCCTGCTGGCGGTGCTACGAGGCATGATCGGAGTGGCACAGCGGGTCCTGCTCCTGGTCACGGTCCTGTCGCTGACCGCCCCCGACACCACCCCGTTCTGGACCTACCTGGTCTGCTGGTTCCTCGGTGGGCTGGCCGCGGCCGTGGCCGCCGTGACCTTGTGGCCGGTCTTCCCGCAGCGCACGATGCGGGCCCAGTTGGCAGCGGTCCTGCGGGCCATCGCCGAACTCTGCCACGTTCGTTGGGTCGTGCACGAGACCGGCGAGCCGCTCGCACAGGCAATGGACAAACTGCACGCCGCCGTGCTCGTGCTCCACGAGCGCTATGACGGCAACCTGCTGCGCCCGGCGGGAGTCACGTCCTTCGATCGAGCCCTGGCCGAACTGGTCGATGAGGTGGCCCGGCTGGAGTACATGCAGCAGTGGCGTGACATCCAGTCGGACCCCGACCCGCAGTTGCAGCAGATCATGGCCGATGTCGCCCTCACCATCACCGATGCACTGCAGCACTGCGCCGATCGCCTGCTCGACGAGGACTCCGGCCCCCTCTCGGTTCCCGAACTGATCAACATCAGTTCCGAGAACGTCGATGCGGTCGCCGACTGGATTCAGGCCCGGCGTGGCAGCGCTGATCCGGGTCTGCTGCGGATGCAGGTGGAGGACACCTTCCCGCTGCGGATAACCAGGATGATCACAGCCCGGATCGCGGCCGAGACGATCCAGGTACAGAGGCGCGACGGCGACCGGGAACTGACCGATGCGGATCCGGCCAGTGGCATCTTCGTCCCGCCCGCACCCAGCGCCTGGGACCGGCTGCGGGCGCACAGTTCGTGGCAATCCCCGTGGTTCCGGAACTCACTGCGGTCAGCCGTCGCACTGTCGCTGAGCGTGGCGGTGGCCCGTCTGATCCCGGCGGACCATCATCCGTTCTGGGTGGTACTCGGAACCCTGAGCGCCCTGCGATTCGATGCGCTCGGCACCGGTCGCACGGCCCGTCAGGCTCTGATCGGCACCACTGTCGGCGTGGCGGTGTCGGTCTGCGCGATCCTGCTGATCGGCGACCACACGGCCATCTGGTGGATGTTGCTGCCGATCACCCTGTTCATCGCCGCCTACACCCCCGGTGTCTTCTCATTCATGTGGAGCCAGTCCGCGTTCACGCTGACGGTCATCGTGTTGTTCTCCCTCACGGGACCCGCGAACATCCAGACGGCCGCCGACCGCCTGCTGGATGTCGCCCTGGGTCTGGTGATCAGCCTGATCGTGAGCCTGCTGATCTGGCCGCGCGGGGTCATCGAGACCTTGGCCGCCCGACTGCGTGAGGCGATGGTGGCCGCCGGGGACTTCTACGTCGCCTCGGTCGACTGGATGGCGCACGGGGCGATCAACGATCGCCTGCTGGCCGAGTTCCGAGTGGAGTCCTACCACAAGACCGATCGGGCCCGGGAGGCCTTGGACCTGTCCATCGCCCAGCGGCCGCCCGGCTCGTTCACCATGGATGTGTGGACCGCTATGACGAACACGATCAGTCACGTGAACTTCGCCGCGCTGGCGATTCCGCAGATCAACCAGACCGTGGCTGTCCGCGGTAGTCAGAGCGCGATTCCGCCTCAGCTGATGGGCCCCGTACTGGTCAGCACGAACGAGGTACGCGCACATCTGGCCGAGGTGACGCTCACGCTGAGTAAGCTCCAGCCCGATCTCGATGGGGCCGATCCGTTCCGGACCGTCGGCACGAAGGTCGGGGCGACGCGGAAGGTCCGTGACCTGCGGGAGGCCATTGACACCTACCTGCAGTCACCCAGCGACTGGGCCGGAACCGGCCCCGACCTGCGGCCAGTCATCGCCACCTGGCTCACCGGCTGGAACTCGATGCTGGACTGGACCGCCACTGTGATCCACAAGACTGCCCACCGCGAACTCGATCGGGAGGCCGGCGAGCATCCGACGGCAAGCCTGTAGCGACACAGCCCGCCCTCCCCAGGCTCACGCTGACCGGGCCTGCCCCACGGGGACTGACGTACCGTAGTAGGGGAAGTGATGACGAGGGAGTCGGTCGTGCGCATGCACTCGCTGCGGATCGGCATCGTCGGCGCGCTGCTGATGCTGCTGGCCGCGATGCTGGGTCAGCCCGCGCTCGCCAGCGCCTCCGACCCCATCGCCCGGGCGCAGAACTGGGTCGATGCCGGCGTCGGTTACAGCGGGACGAACTGGTACACCGACGAGAACGGCACCTACCGCACGGACTGCTCCGGCTTCGTTTCGATGGCCCTGGGCCTGGGCTCGTCGTACACCACCGACACCCTGCCGCAGGTCTCCTTCCCGATCCCCAAGGATGACCTGCGACCCGGCGACATGCTGCTCAACCCCGCTCCGGGAACCGCCGGGCACGTCGTGCTGTTCGCGGCCTGGGCCGACGACGCGCACACCCGGTACTACGGGTACGAGTCCAGCCCCTCGGGCAGCGGGGCGCACTTCAGCGCCCTGCCCTACCCGTACTGGCCCGGCTACGGTACGTACACCCCCTATCGGTACGTGGGAAGCACCTCCGCGGTGAACATCCCCGACGCCCCGGCGACCCCGCAACCGCCGGCTAACGGCGACTTCGTGCGGTACGGCGGCGACATCTACCGCATCGCCGGGGGCGCACCGCTGCTGGTGTCGGCCTGGAAGCATGTGGGCGGCAAACAGTCCGCCCGGACCGTGACCCGTGCACAGTTCAAGGCCCTGGCCGACACCCCGGCCGACGGGACGTTCCTGCGCACCGCCGCCGGTCAGGTGTACCGGGTGGCCGGTGGCGCACCTGTGGCCATCACCGGATCCTGGTGGAAGAAGGCGGCCAAAGTGGTGCTCGTCGACGCCGCGGCCATCGAGCGGGCGGAAGACGGCGGGCCGCTGAACCATCTGCGGCAGACTCCCGAGGACGGGACCTGGCTCGCCTCGCGCACCGGGGACGTGTACCGCGTCGCGGGTGGCGCGCCCGTATACGCCCCCGACCAGTGGTGGAAGTCGTTGCGGCCGCGGCCCGAACCGATCGTGGTGTCGCAGGAGGCGATCGATCGCGCCGGGCAGGACGGGCCGTGGTCGCATCTGCAGGCCAAACCCGCCGACGGCACGTTCGTGAAGACCCCACCGGCCCCGGACGGACGCGGCGAGGTCTACGTCATGGCCGGGGGCGCCCCGATCCACGCCGACGAGTCGTGGTGGAAGGCCCGCACCCCCAAAGCATTGGTGACGACCATCGCGCAGGAGGCCATCGATCAGGCCGGTGGGCTGGGCGCCTGGTCGCACGTGCGTGACTTCCCGGCCGACGGCACGCTGCTGAAGGCCGACGCCGCGGTCTACCAGACGGACGGGGGCGTGCCGATCGCGCTCAGCGGGGTGCGGGGAGTGGACATCGATCCGGCGGCGATCAGCAACGCCGGGCAGCCCGGCCCCTGGTCGCACCTGCGCGCACCGATGCCGTAGCAGCCGCAGGACGCCCGGCGGCCCTGACCCGCGGCGTGACTGGAAGGCCGCTTCAGTAGTTGCTCACCTGGGTGACCCGGACGACTGCCGCGCCCTCCTGATCGCTGGCCGCCAGATCGACGTCGGCACGGATGGCCCAGTCGTGGTCACCGGCCGGATCGTCGAACACCTGACGCACCAGCCAATGCCCGGGCTGCTGCTCGATCTGCAGCAGCAGCGGCCCGCGCGCGGATGGGCCGGTGCCGACTTCGTCATGTTCGGAGTAGTACTCGGCCATGGCCTCGCGCCACCGCTGGGCGTCCCAGCCCGCCTCCCCGTCGAGGTCGCCCAGTTCGTCCCAGCGAGACAGCGCCGCGAGCTCCACCCGGCGGAACATCGCGTTGCGGACCAGCACCCGGAACGCGCGGACGTTGGCGGTCACCGGCGGCGGGCCGGCGTCGATGACCTGGGCGTCCACGGAGGTCGCGGCCGGGTCGACGAGCTTCTCCCATTCGTCGAGCAGGCTGGAATCGACCTGCCGGACCAACTCCCCCAGCCACTCGGTGAGGTCGGCGAGCTCCTCGGTGCGCGCGTCCTCCGGGATGGTCTGCCGCAGGGCCTTGTACGCATCAGCCAGGTAGCGCAGCACCAGGCCCTCGGAGGAGGCGAGTTTGTAGAAGCCCACGAACTCCACGAAAGTCATCGCCAGTTCGTACATCTCGCGGGCCACCGACTTGGGCCGCAACTCGTGCTCCTTGACCCAGGGGTGCCCCTCGGCGTAGATGTCGTACGCGCCGTCGAGCAGGTCCGCCAGCGGACGCGGCCAGGTCACGTCCTCGAGCAGTTCCATCCGCTCCTCGTACTCGATGCCCTCGGCCTTCATCGCTGCGACCGCCTCGGCACGCGCCCGCGACTGCTGGGCGAACAGGACCTGCCGGGGGTTCTCCAGGGTGGCCTCCAGCACGGAGAGCACATCCACCGCATAGGTCTCCGACTCCCGGTCGAGCAGTTCGATCGCCGCCAGCGCGAAGGTGCTCAACGGCTGGTTCAGGGCGAAGTCCACCTGCAGTTCGTCGACCACCCGCAGGTCCGGGGTCAGCACCCCGGCGGCCAGCAGCGACTGGCGGATCTCAGCGGCCCGTTCGGCCAGTGCCTCCTGCGCACCCAGCTCCTCGTCGTTGTCGGTCAGCAGGTGCATCAGCGCCGCTTCCACGTCGCCGGGCCGGTGCGCCACGTTGAGCACCATCGCGTGGGTGACGTCGAAACGGGACTGCAGCGGCTCCGGCTCGGCGGCCACCAGCCGCTCGAACGTGGCCCGGCTCCAGCTCGGCACCCCCTCCTGCGCCTTCTTGCGCACGACGCGACGACGCTTCTTGGGATCCTCGCCGGCGCGGGCAAGCAGCCGCTGGTTCTCGATCTCGTGCTCCGGACCCTGAACCACCACATATCCGACGGTGTCGAATCCCGGCCGACCGGCCCGGCCGGCGACCTGGTGGAACTCCCGGGCCCGCAGCACCCGCATGCGCCGTCCGTCGAACTTGACCAGGGAGGTGATCAGCACGGTGCGGATCGGGACATTGATCCCGACCCCGAGGGTGTCCGTGCCACACACCACTTTCAGCAGGCCGCTGCGCGCCAGCCGTTCGACCAGCCGCCGGTACCGGGGCAGCATGCCGGCGTGGTGCACCCCGATCCCGTGACGCACCAGCCGGCTCAGGGTCCGGCCGAATCCGGCGGTGAAGCGGAACCCGTGGATCTGCTCGGCGATCGCCCGCTTCTCCTCGCGGCTGCACACGTTCAGGCTGGTCAGCGCTTGCGCGCGTTCCAGTGCGCCGGCCTGGGTGGGATGCACGATGTAGACCGGCGCGCGGTCGCTGCGCAGCAAGACCTCAACGGTCTGGTGGATCGGGGTCATCGCGTACTCGAACTCCAGCGGAACCGGCCGCTCGCCGCCGGCGACAACGACCGCGGGCCGCCCGGTGCGCCGTTGGAGATCCTCGCGGATCCGGGTCATGTCGCCGAGGGTGGCCGACATCAGCAGGAACTGGGCGTCGGTCAGTTCGATCAGCGGCACCTGCCACGCCCACCCCCGGTCGCGATCACCGTAATAGTGGAACTCGTCCATGCACACCAGCCCGACGTCGGCGGCGGCCCCTTCCCGCAGGGCGCGTATCGCCAGGATCTCGGCGGTCGCGCAGATCACCGGTGCCTCCGGGTTGACCGCGGCATCTCCGGTGATCATCCCCACCCGTTCCGGGCCGAGCAGGTCGCACAGGTCGAAGAACTTCTCCGAGACCAGTGCCTTGATCGGCGCGGTGTAGTACGTCCGGCGTCCCTCGGCCAGCGCGAACAGCGTCGCGCCGACGGCGACCAGGCTCTTGCCGGAGCCGGTCGGGGTGGCCAGGATCACGTGCGATCCGGCAGCGAGTTCGAGCAGCGCGTCCTCCTGCGCCGGGTACAGCGGCATGCCCGCACCGGCCGCCCACCCGGCGAACCGCTCCAGCAACTCCTCCGGGCTGGGACTGCCGGGCAGCAAGTCGGCCAGCGTCGTCCCCCGCGGCTGACCCGGTTCCGCCGGATGCGCTGTCTCGGTCACGCCTTCGACCCTGCCATGAACGTTCCCGCAGCGAACCGGCGACGGGCCGGTCAGGCGGCGATGTCCTGGGCCACGACCGTGGCATCGCCGCCGACCCCGAACAGCAGCGACGACCGCCTGGTGCGCAGGAAGTGCACGCCCAGGAAGTAGAGTCCCTCGATCACTGTGCTGCGCCCGTCGTGCTGGATCGGGAATCCAGCCTCGTCGAAGGCGTCCGGCCACGGCAGCCAATGCCGGTAGCCGGGCCGGAATCCGCCGGCGAAGACCACCGCGGCGAGGCCGTCGACCGGGATCGCGGAGGGCCCGTGCCTCACGAAGGGAACGGATTCGCCGGCCCCGGGTGCCGGCAAGCCCCGGTCCCGCGCGGTCTGCGCGAACAGGTGCATCAGGTCGTCATGCCGGGCATCGCCCCACGCGACACTGTCGGGCAGATCGTCACGGAACTGGACGGCCCCGTCGCGCACGCGATCGAAGTGACCGGCCAGGGTCACTCCCATCGCATCCAGCGTGCGGTAGTGCAGGTCATGGCCACCGGCGTGACCGGACGCCTGGATGTTGGCGAACAACAACGCCTCGGGACCTGGCAGGGACCCCAGCGACTGGTCCATGAACCCCGACTCGGTGACCCACCAGACCACATCGCGCCCGGCGATCCGGCGGGGCATCCAGGGCGCCCTGCCACAGGCGAGCGTCACCTCACGGCCGGCCTGGTGCAACTCCTCGGCGATCTGGCATCCGGACTGCCCGCTGCCCACGACCAGGACGGGACCGGGCGGCAGCGCGGCGGGATTCCGGTACTCGCCGATGTCGATGACCGGCAGGTCCGGCGGCACAGACTCGGCACCTGGCGGCCGGTGGGCGCGCTGGTAGGCGCCCGTCGCCAGGACCACCCGGCGGGCCCGCATCTCGCCGTCGGTCGTCCGCGCCCGGAACCACCCGTCGGCGGTCTTCTCGAGCGCTTCAACTCCCACCTCCTCCCGCACGGGCGCGGAGAAGGACTCGGCGTAATCCACCAGGTAGGACACGATCCCGTCCCGCGGCAGGTAGCCGTCCGGGTCATCACCCGAGTACGGGAAGCCCGGCAACTGAAGTGTGGTCGCATTGGGGGTCACCAGGCAGAACGAGTCCCAGCGGTCGCGCCAGGCCTGGCCGATCCGGGCCCGGTCGACGACCACGTGCTCGACCCCGGCAGCCATCAGTTCGTGACTGGCCGCCAGTCCGGCCTGCCCCGCTCCGATAACCAGAACGTCGGTGCGATCCATCGCCCGGGAGTCTACGCCGCGGCGGGCCACCCGTCGATCCCCCCGCGGCGAAGCCTGACAAGCCCATTACACGGGCGGACGAGGCCGATCGACCGGTGCGGCCGGAACGTGACCTTTTCGTACCGGAGGCTTGACCACCGCGGACTTACACTGGAGGAGGGGAGCATCTACCCCTCCATGGACCTCGTCCAGATGGAGGTGAGTTCCATGCGACTCACGCGGTTCGTATTGGCTGGGGCACTGGCTCTGGCCACGGCGGGGCTCGGGTCGGTAGCAGGGTGGACGGTGCCGGTAGGACTGCAGAACGCGTCCTTCGAGACGGCACTGAACGCCTCGACCGACTGGACCGCACAACGGGTGCTCAGCGGCGGCACTGTGGAAGCCGCCACCTGCACCCCCGGCGACCAGCGCAGCGTATGCGTGGTGGGCGCCGATTCGTTCACCGACGCCGACAAGGCCACCGGATACACGGTGACCCCGCTCGACGGCTCGAAGATGCTGCGGCTGGGCGGCCCGTTCACCAGCAAGAGCCAGACCCAGCAGCTCGACAAGTACGTGGTGAAGCAGACCTTCGTGGTGAGCAACACCAGCCCGGTCATCAACATGAACTACAACGCGTTCATGTACGACTACACGGGCTACGACGACCTGACGATCAAGGTCTCCCTCATCGATGAGGATGGCGCGGTCGTCTACTCGAAGTCCCAGGGCGCGTTCGGCGCCGGTGGAGACACGAGCCTGAAGTCCACCGGCTGGATCGGGAACAGCATCAACCTGACTCCGCTGGTCGGCCAGCAGGTGACCCTGAAGATCACATCTGGCGGCACCAAGGACAACCTGTACGGCTGGTGGGTGTACCTGGACGCGGGTGCCGTGACCAACCCGGTCGTCGGCGCGCCGTACGTGCCGACCTCCCTGCAGGCGCCGGGGGGCCAGACCACGTGGATCCAGGTGAACAAGAACTCGTCGGGTCAGATCTTCATCACCGTGACGCCGCACCAGATCGACCTGTTCGGGGGCTGCCTGCCGCTGAACATCAGTGTGCCGATCAAGCCTGGAGCCGGGACGGTCAGCAACGCCAGCATCCTGCTGAAGTCGACCTCCGGGGACCAGCAGGTGGGTCTGGAGGACCCCGACGGGGACGGCATCTTCACGATCGTGGCCGGACAGAAGCTCTGCGCCCGGGAGGGCAAGTTGCTGCTGCTGTACAGCGTGACGATCGGCACCACGACCCAGTCCTTCTCGGTGCCGCTGGGGGAGGTGGATCTGATCGATCCGCAGGGCGTGGTGTACGACCAGGCGAAGTTCTCGGCCAAGTTGGCCGAACTGGGCAGTGCGGCCGACTGCACCGAGACGGCCGGGACCAAGTGCGCGACGGACAAGGCGTCGGCACGTGACTACGCGGCCATCGAGGGTGCCACTGTGACGCTCGAGCGTTCCGGGAGCGGAGGGTTCATCACGGTGCTCGAGGCTGATCCGGGGATCCGCCCGAACGTGAATCCCGAGATCACCAACCCCAGCGGCCGCTTCCAGTGGGATGTCTCCGCTGGCACCTACCGCGTGCAGGTGACCGCGCAGGGCTACAAGCCGGCCACCTCACGTGAGGTGGTCATCCCGCCGCCGGTGCTCGATCTGCATGTCGCGATGACCAAGGCCGAGCCGATGGCTCAGACCGCCAAGTTCACCCTTGCCAAGAAGGTCAAGTACCTGGGCAAGACGGTCCTGCTCAAGAAGGCCGTCGTGACCAACGCCAGTCAGACCGCCACGGCCAAGGTGACCTGGTCGACGAAGAAGTCGGCCAAGGGACACGCGAAGAAGTACGCAAAGCTGGTCAAGAACAGCAAGGGCAAACTGACCCTCTACACGAAGGGTCGCGCCAAGAAGTTGTACGTCAAGCTGACGCTGAAAGCCCCGGCGACGGCTGACTACACGGCCTTCAAGTACGTCAAGACCTGGAAGGTGAAGAAGTAGTTGGCACGTTGGTCCCGACCCTGTTCCGGGGTCGGGACCAACGTTTGCCCGCTGTGCACGTGCGGGCAGCCGGATCGGCTGGCAAGAGCAGCGGCGTCACCCCCACCCGAACACCAGCGGCATCCCGACGGCCACCAGGGCGGCCCACACCGCGAACACCGGCAGGTAGGTCGTCTGCCAGTGTTCCAAGGCGGCGAACCCCCGGCGTCCGCGCAGGAATCCCAGGCCCAGCCACGCCGACCAGCCGAGGTTGACCAGCAGGATCAGGTTGAGCCCGAGTGCGGTCACCTTGTTGGGGCTGGCCCCGAACTCGGCGATGCGTCCCGCCATGGCTACCAGAACCACCACGTCGATCGCGAGCGCGGCACCCACCAGCACCATCTGCATCCCGTCGAACCACGCCGGCGGTCGCTGCGGATCCCGCGCGGAGATGGCGTACAGCAGCAGCCCGAAGACCAGCACCAGGATGAGGTCGGCCAGGATCAACAGTTCCCGATCGACGTTGACGAGGTCGCCGCGGGAGAGCAGGGCCACCAGGTACACGAGCAGCAACAGCGTCGTCAGCGGGGTGAAGACCGCGGTCAGCACCGGCGCGATGTTCTCGACCACACTCTGCTTGGTCTCCACCAGCCAGGCGGCGACGATCACCGCGCCCGCCGCACCGATGGGCAGAACCCACTGCCCCAGCACCGAGTCCACGTTCACCGCGATCGCCTGGAAACCCGCGAAGGCCAGGCCCATCAGCACCATTCCGCCGAGGGCGATGAGCGTGTAGTAGATCAGCCACTCGCCGGTGAACCTGACGAAGTCCATCCGCCCCTGTGCCGAGCGCCAATGACCAGCTGTGTAGGCCAGCCCGACCGCGAACCAGAGGAACACCGGCAGATGGATGACCACCAGGATCTGCATCACTCCGCCCTCGACCAGCGGGTAGGCGTTGGCAACGACCGCGCCGATCAGGAACGGCGGGACCAGCAGTGCGAGGCCGCGCGTCCAGCCCATCCGGCGCTCCCACGCGAAGTACGCGGCGAGGAAGGGCAGCACCAGCAGACTGGCGTTGAGCACGTAGAACGACGCATCGGCCATCGTGAGGCCGAACAGGGCCGGGAGTTTGACCGCCAGGCCCGCCCCCACGGCCAGCGCCAGCGCCACTGGCAGCGTCCGCCGGCGGGGCTGCCCGGAATCGTCACCGGACAGGACCAACTGCTTCCACAACCGTTCGGAGTGCTCCCGGGCGAACTCCCGGGACACCTCGTCCAGGCGGCCGATCCGCTTGACCGCGATGAGGAACGCCTCGTCGTCGGCGAGACCCGCCTCCTGCAGGTCGCCGACCTGATCTCGCAGGTGATTCTCCAGTTCATCCAGATCGTCCGCACTGATCGCCGGGCGCCGCGCGACGTAGGTGCGCCACTGGCCGATCTGCTCGTCCAGCCCGATCGTGGCGTTCATCAGGCCACCCCCAACCGGAGCACGGCGATGGCGTCGAACTGAAGCCGGCGCATCGCCTCGCTGACCACATCCCACTGCTTGCGGCGCTCGGTGAGCGCGTCACGGCCCAGGCTCGTGATCGAGTAGTGCTTGCGGCGCCGGCCGTTGTCTGCGACGTCCCAGCGGGCGCGGACGAAGCCGAGCCGCTCAAGCCGGTGCAGCAGGGGGTACAGCATGCCATCGGTCCACACCATCTGCCCGGACGACAACTGCTTGACCCGCTTGAGGATCGCGTACCCGTAGGAATCCCCCTCTTCGAGGATTCCCAGGACCAGCGGCGTAGCCGACGCGGCCACCAGATCCTTGTCGATGTGCATCTCGGCCCCTTACCTAGAACTACAAGGTAACCATATACCTAGAACTACAAGGGTTGCTAATCGTGTCCGAATCCGTCGACCCGTCGTTGGTCGTGTCGCGTGCACATGGCCCGGCACTTGTGCCATGGTCGGCACGCGAAGAAAGGAGACCGACATGTCATTCGGTCAGGCAATAAGCACATGCTTCAGCAAGTACGCGACGTTCCGGGGCCGCGCCGGACGGTCCGAATTCTGGTACTGGATCCTGTTCACGATCATCGTCTCGATCATCGTGAACTTCATCGACAGCATCTTCGGCTGGCGGCTCACGACTGCCGCGAACCCGGAGACCGGCAACGCGGTGGCCGTCTACACCAACGTGGGCTGGCTGAGCCTGATCTGGTCGCTGGCGATCCTGCTGCCCACCATCGCCGTGGCGGTTCGCCGCCTGCACGACGTCAACAAGTCGGGCTGGTGGTGGTGGCTCGGGCTCATCTGCTGCATCGGGCCGCTGATCCTGATCTTCGCCTTCTACATCAAGGAAGGCGACGCGGGCGACAACAACTACGGACCCCCGCCGGGAAGCCCCGCCGCGGCATAGCGACATGAGGAAGGGCCCCACCTGCCGCAGGTGGGGCCCTTCCTCATGTGTGCGGATCGGCCGGTTCAGTTGCCGGTCACAGTGGGCAGGGCGACCGCCACCCGTTGGAAGCGGACCGAACCGCCCTTCGGGAACACGTTGTACATGCTGCTCTGGGCGACCACCTGCAGGGTCAGCCGCTGGCCCTTGCGCAGACTCGCACCGACCTCCTCCAGCGGGACGGTCATGCGGTGCTTCTTGCCATCGAGCCGCAAGGCCACGGGGGTGATCTGGTGGCCCAGCACCTGGTCCGTGCGGTTGTCCACCAACTGGGCCAGGACCCGCACATCCGGGTTCCGGGCCTTGCCCTTGTAGGTCAGCCGCAACTTCGGGGCGCCCACGATCACGGCTGGCCGCTTGGCCCGTACGGTGACCTCGACCGCCCGTTTCGCCGGCGTGGGCAGGGCGGCCCGCAGGAAGAGCCCCACCAGCGGCGAGACGGATGACGGCAGGTCCCCGGTGTAGGGACCGGAGCCTCCCTTCTTGGCCAGGGTCAGTCGCCCGCTTCCCGTGGCCCGCAGCGCGCCCTTGCCCGCGGCGGGGTACGCCGCAGCGCTGCGATAGGTCCCCCGCTGGTCGATCCACGTGAAGCCCGGCCCGGTGTCGACCGAGGTGTCCGACTTCAGATAGCGCTGCAGCCACAGCCAGGTCTGCTGCCTGGGCAGCGACTCATCGACCCCCGGCGTGCGGCACCAGCCGTGCCCGCCGCAGTACCAGATCATCTTGGTCGGCACACCGGCCGCGGTCAGCGCCCGGTAGTTCGCGACCGCCTCCGAGGGCGGGAACAGATTGTCGATGGTTCCCTGCATGATCAGTGCGGGCGCCTGGATCTGCGAGAGCACCCGGTCGGGACCGGCAGCATGGGCGAACTCGATGACGTCCGGGCTGAATGTCATGCCCTTGCTGGCCTGCTTGCGCCCTTTGAGGATCGAGGGGCTGAACGTGTTGCCCGGCTGGGTTGCCCCGGCCATGAGGGCGTTGATCCACGCGGTCTTGATCGTGTCCGCCTTGTACAGGCTCGTGGCCAGCGAGTTCCAGGCGATCACCGGGACGATGGCATCGATCCGGTGGTCGATGGCCGCGGTGGAGAACTGGATTCCACCTCCGTAGGATCCCCCCGTCATACCGAGGCGGGGATCGCCGGCGGCGTCGAGTTGCGCCTCGGGCTGATCCGCCACCCAGGTGATCAGCGCCGACACGTCGCGCCCCTCGATGTCGGGGTTGTCCAACTGGGCCTGCCCGCCCGACGGGGAGATTCCCCGCGGATTCCAGGTCAGGACGTTGTACCCGGCCCGGCGCAGATCGCCCACAGCCGGCACCGCACCGGTGTTGGTCGCGTCCGGATTGCTCTGCGCCTTGCCACCGAAGCCGGGGCCCTGCAGCACGGTCGGAGCCCGCTGCCCCTCGGCCAGCCCCACGGCCGGGAACCAGTAGAACGTGATCGTCGTGCCGTCGAAGGACTGCAGCGAGCGCGGATCGGCGGCACTGCCCGGGGCGGCCCCGAGAGCGACGCCCAGCGAGGCGGCCGCGACGATGGACACGGCGCGGCGGCCGTGCGGCGACATAGCAAACTGCGGAAATCCCATGAGTTGGCGCCCTTCACGCGCGGTTTCGTTCGCGACCACTGTGACACGCGCCGATTTCCATCGCGACCTTCAACCCCGGGCGGCTCGCAGGATCTCGTCCAGCATGGCAGGGGTGAGCCGTCCGGTGTACGTGTTGTGCGGACTCACGTGGTAGCAGCCGAGCAGCCGCACCGGACGGCCGTCGGCCGCGACGAGTTCCACCACGGCTGCGTGCCCGAACCGCGGCTTCGGCCGGGGAACCACCCAGCCGAGACTGCGCGCGGCCGTCAGCACCGCGTCCCAGCCGATACCGCCGAGGCAGAGGATGGTGTGCAAGTGCTCCGCGGACAGTTCGAGGTCGCGCTCCAGCCAGCCCGCGCAGGCCGCCTTCTCGCCGGCGGTCGGCCGGTTGTGCGGCGGCGCGCAGCGAACGGCCGCCAGGATCCGGATTCCCGTCAGTTCGAGGCCGTCTCCGGCGGCCACCGAATCCGGCTGGGATGCCCAGCCGGTGCGATGCAGAGCGGCATACAGGAAATCCCCGGAGGCGTCACCGGTGAACATGCGCCCGGTCCGGTTCGTGCCGTTGGCAGCCGGGGCAAGCCCGACGATCAGCACGCCGGCGCGGGGATCACCGAAGGACGGTCCGGGCCGACCCCAGTACGGCTGATCGGCGAACGCAGCCCGCCGGCCGGTGCGCGCGACGGCCTCGCGCCATTCGACGAGTCGCGGGCAGGCCCGGCACACCGACACACGGGCCTGCAACTGCGCGACATCGTGGGCCCGGGCTGCCAGTTCACGCACCTGCCGGGAGGTATGGGCCACCGGCGTGCAGTCGTCGGCCGGGTCACCGGGCCACCCCGATCCCGGTGGCACGGGCGAGGCGAACAGGTCCCCGGTGACGGGATGGGGGGCGCGTTCGGTCATCGGGCGTGGAGGTCCGGGTGCTATCCGGCGGTGGATATGCGGATCTGCGTGAACCCACCGGCGGGGTGCTGCGCGCGCACCGGGACGCCGACCTGCGAGAACTGCGGCACCGCCTCCAGGAAGGCGTCGAGCAGCACGCCGAGTTCGAGCCGGGACAGCCCCTCTCCGGGGCAGTAGTGCGGGCCGCGGCCGTACAACAGGTTGTCGGCCGGCGACCGGTCGAGGCGGAACTCAGTGGGATCTTCGAACGTGTGCGGGTCGCGCTGGGCTGCCGGCCACAAGATGGTCACCGGCTGATCGGCGGGAATCGTCCGTCCCCGCACCACCACCGGCTTGGCAGTGCGCCGCCGGTTGGAGATCAGCGGCGGTTCCAGCCGCAGCATCTCGTCCATGGCCGACTGACGGATCTGCGGATTGTCACGCACCAGTTGTTGCACGTCCGGTCGCCGGGCCAGGAACTCCAGGACGATCCCGGCCGCCGCGGCGATCGTGCCCAGTTCACCGACCGTCCAGTTGCGCAGCATGCTCACCAACTGCCCATCGGTCAGCAGGTCGCCGTTGACCCGGGCAGTCAGCAACCGGGACATGACCGGAGGCACCTGAGCAGGATCGGCGGAGCGAAGTTGCTGCAGGATACCGGTGATGATCGACCCGAACCCGGCGGCGATCCGGTCCAGTTCAGCACGGTCGCGCGACCGCGTCGCCCGGGTGGACTGCGCCGACCATTGCTGCAGCGTCGCAGCGACCTGCGCGGGCCAGCCGAGGTAGGCGCACTGCGCCTGGGCTGCGAACGGTTCGGCCAATTCCGACATGACTTCGATCTGGTCGCCCCCGGCGATCTGGGCCACGAGTTTGCCGGCGAGTTCGGCCAGGGTGGCGGCGAACGCATCCACGAGCGCCGGGGTGAAACAGTCGTCGACCACCTGCCGGAAGGCCAGTTGTTCCGGGGGGTCCATCCCGTTGGGTATCGCCACGTGGACCGACACCCGACTGCTGAAGGTCCCCGGGTCGTGCAGAGCATCGACCACGTCCTCGTGGCGCAGCAGCGACCAGCCGAAGGCCTCGCTGTGCGCGACCGGACAGCGTTCCCGCAGTTCGTCGTAGGCGGCGATCTGATCGCCCTGCACGGACTGCTCGCACGGGTCCCAGTCGTACGGCCGCCCGGTCGAATCGGGCGAGGCGTGATCCATCCAACCCTCCTTGCTCCCCCGGCCTTCCCAGGCTAACGCCGGGCACGAACCCGGGTTGGCCCACCCGCGCGCGGGCCGCTGCCATCAGGAGGTCAACGGCCGCGTGACTCACCTCCGGATCGCGGGGCGGGACCCCGGGTCACGCGCTTCCACACCGCGTCGACGGTCAGCAGCAGCGGCCCACTCAAGGCGATCAACGGCAGCACCGCCGCTGGTGGCCACGCCTGCCCCAACAGGCGGGCCACCGCCGGGACCAGCAGGGTGGCCAGCCCGAAGGCGAGTGCGAGGGCCACCGCCACGAGCAGGAACCGGTTGCCGCGCCAGCCCAGCCGCCATGCCGACCATCGGGTGCTGCGACAGGCGAACGCATTCGCGCACTGCATCACGACGACGGTCAGGAACGCCGCCCCCGATGCGGCCAGCAAGGCATGGCCGCTCGGCCACGCCAGACCGGGACGCCACCCCGCCCACATCAGTGCGGCGACGAACACACCCAGTTCCACCAGCGCCTCGGTCGGGCCCAGGACACCGAACGCCCGCACGGCGACGGTACGGTCCAGCAACCCACCGGTCACCGGCTTGTGGTCCAGCACCCGTTCCGAGGGCTTCTCCGCGCCGAGCGCGATCGCCGGCAGCGTGTCGGTCCCCAGATCCAGCGCCAGGATCTGCAGGACTCCCAGCGCCAGCGGGAAGTGTGCGGCACTGACGGCCCACGCGACGAACGGCGCCAGTTCCGCGACGTTGTCGGTCAGGTGGTAGGTCAGGAACCGCCGGGCGTTGAGGAACGTGCCCCGGCCCTGCCTCACTGCGGCGACGATCGTCTGCAGGTGATCGTCGAGCAGGACGAGGTCGGCGGCCTCGCGGGCCACATCGGTGCCCCCCTCCCCCATCGCCACCCCGATGTCCGCCTCCCGCAGCGCCGGGGCATCGTTGACGCCGTCCCCGGTCATGGCGACCACGTGTCCACGGGCGCGCAGGGCACGCGCGATGCGCAACTTGTCCTCTGGCGTGATCCGGGCCAAGACCACGCCGTCGTGGTCGACCAGCTCCCCGAGCGCTGCGTCGTCGGCCGGCAGTTGCGCGCCGGTCACCACCGGCGAGTCCGGCAACGCCAGCCCGGTCTCGGCCGCTATGGCCCGTGCGGTCTTCGGGTGGTCGCCGGTGATCATCGCCAGCCGGATGCCCGCGCTGCGGCAGGCGGCGATGGCTTCGGTCACCCCGGCGCGGGGCGGATCCTCGAAGGCCAACAGGCCCAGCAGACGCATACCGGGCATACCTTGTCCTTGGGCCACCGCCAGTACCCGCAATCCGCGCAGGGCGTAGGCGTGCATCTGCTCCTGGGCCTGTTCCGGAAGGTCGTCGCAGACCGCCATGACCTCCTCCGGAGCCCCTTTGCAAACGACCCGGTCGGCCCGCCGGGACACCGCCATACGGCGAACCGGATCGAAAGGCTCGTACCCGAGTTCATCGTCCACGGGTTCCGGGACCGCCAGCCTGCGCAGCAGTGCGTCGATCGCGGCGTCCATGGGATCTCCGTGGGGGCGCCATTGACCGTCGACCTGCCGGACCTCACCCCGACAGGTCATCCGGGCGGCCAGCACCGCATCGGTCACCGCATCGCGCGCCTGGTCCGGACACCGCACCTCGGCAGTCGGCTGGTACCCCTGCCCGGCGATCCGCGCCACTCCCTGCGGGGTCCACACCTCCACGACGTTCATGCGGTTCTCGGTGATCGTGCCGGTCTTGTCGCTGCAGATCACGGTCGTGGCCCCCAGCGTCTCCACCGACTCGAGCCGCCGCACCAGGGCACGCTGCTCGGCCATGCGCTGGGCGCCGATCGCCAGCGACAGCGTGACCGTCGGCAGCAGCCCCTCGGGCACCAGCGCCACCGTCACCCCGATGCCGAAGATGAATCCCTGCGCGACGGGCACCCCGAGCAGGAGCATGAGCAGGAAGAACGTCACCCCGACCCCGCCGGCGATGATCGCGATCGTGCGCACGAGTCGCCGGATGTCCAGTTCCAGCGGCGTGCGCGGGCGAGGTTGCGCCTGCGCGAACTCGGCGATCTCGGCGAACCGGGTCCGCCGACCGGTGCCGCTGACGACGGCGCTGCCCTGCCCCTCCACGATGAACGTCCCGGCGAACAACCGCCCCCCGGCGCCGACGGCGTCCGGCACGCTCTCGCCGGTCAGCATGGAGGTGTCGACCATCAGGCCTTCGGCCCACACACAGGTCATGTCCGCACAGATCCGGTCACCTTCCCGCAGCAGGACCAGATCCTCCGGGACGATCTCAGCCGCCCCTACGGTCGTCTGGCGACCATCGCGGACCACCACCACCCGGGAGGGCAGCAGCTCCCGCAATCGCTGGGCCGCGCGTTCGGCCCGGTACTCCTGCACGAATGCGAACCCCCCGTTGACGACCACCACCAGAACGATCGCGACCGCCAATTGCGGGAGCCCACCGATGAGCGCCAGCGCAGCAGCACCCCAGAGCATGAGCGCGAAGAAATGGACGAACTGGCCCAGCAACTGCCGCCAGAGCGGGGCGCCGGCCACCTGGGGCAACTCGTTCGGGCCGACCTCCGCCAGACGCGCGGCGGCCTCCCCCGAGGTCAGGCCGGCGCTCGGCGTGGATCCCGGCCCCGGCAGCATCAGCCGGCGAGGCTCTGGAACACCCGGTAGACCATGAAGGCCGGCCAGAACAGGCCCTGGATGATCGCCAAGCCGTACTCCCACCAGACGTCGGCCTGCTGGAAGAACCAGACCCAGGCTCCGAAGATACCCAGCCCGTAGATGGCACCACCACTGGCGGCGGAGGCATTGGAGTTCTTGTTGCTCATGACGCACCACTCCCCAGATCCACGTTACGCCCGGGGAACCAACCGGTGCACGGCACGCCTCGGCCGAGAAGTCATGGCTGGCCCCGCCGGACATGAGCGTGAACTCAAACGGGGCCTCGGGTTTCCGGGCCGAGTGGGGATCGTGGTGCCGAGCGTGGAGTCGGTCATGGGCGGGTGGCTGCAGTCCGCCGGTTCCAGGGTCAAAGGCACGCGGCTGGAGTCGGCTCGATGGCCGGAAATGGCCGCATCCGTTAGCAATCGCAACATCGGTTAGCAATCGCAACATCGGTTAGCCGGAATCCGGCGCACTTCCGCTCACGGATGCAGCGTTCGCTCACGGATGCAGCGTTCGCTCACGGATGCAGCGTTCGCTCACGGATGCAGCGTTCGCTCACGGATGCAGCGTTCGCTCACGGATGCAGCGTTCGCTCACGGATGCAGCGTTCGCTCACGGATGCAGCGTTCGCTCACGGATGCAG
>DAOMFH010000008.1:0-25236 GCA_035429705.1 Actinomycetota bacterium | reverse complement strand
TGGCCTCCACCGTCGCCTGATGTCCCCGCAGTGGACTGGGCTGGCGGGCTGCCTTTTTGGCGGTTGTCTTCTTGGCGGTTGTCTTCTTGGCGGTTGTCTTCTTCGCAGGCTGCTTCTTCGCAGTTGTCTTCTTCGCGGCCGGCTTCTCCACCGTTGCCTTCTTGGCCGTTGCCTTCTTCGCAGCCGGCTCTGTCGCGGTCGTCCTCTTTGCGGGCGGCTTCTCCACCGTTACTTCGTTGGCGGCCGGCTCTTTCGCGGCTACCTTCTTCGCGGGTGGCTCTGCTGTGCCGGTCTCCTTGGCAGGGGACTTCTTCGTGGACGACTTCCTAGCGGAGGCCGCGGTCTTCCTCGTCGCCGGCGACTTCCCGGGAGCAGCTGTCTTCTTCGCCGCCGCGGGCTCTCCTCCGGAGGTTCCGGACGCGGGTGTCTTCTCGGCGGACGCGCCCGGCTCAGCGGCCGGATCCAGCGTCGCGGGTGATGACGGCTGGTCCGAACCTGCCCTGGACTGCTCGGGATGCGCCACAGTTCCTCCTCAGGGATGTATGCCCTCATACGCTATCGCTGCTGGCCCAGCGTGGCATCCGCGTCGCCGGACGGCCACGACGCCAGAGGAAATCCCGATCCGTCAGCGAGCCCGGCCGGCCCTGCGCAATGGACAGGCGCGACCGGTCGGGTCAGGCCTCGATCTGCTCCATGATCTCGTCGGCGACGTCGTAGTTCGCGTACACGTTCTGCACGTCGTCGCTGTCCTCCAACGCTTCCAAGAGGCGGAAGACCCGAGCCGCGCCGTCGGCTTCCAGCGGGACGGTGACACTGGGCACGAACTGGACCTCGGCCGAGTCGTAGTCGAGGCCGGCGGCCTGCAGGGCGGTACGCACACCGACCAGATCCGCAGGCTCGCAGACCACCTCGAAGGTCCCGTCGAGGTCGTTGATCTCCTCGGCGCCGGCGTCGAGCACCGCGGACAGGACATCGTCCTCGCTCAGCCCGGTTGCGGGCACCAGCAGGATCCCCTTGCGGGTGAACAAGTAGGACACCGATCCGGGGTCGGCCATCGAACCACCGTTGCGGCTCATCGCCACCCGGACCTCCCCGGCGGCACGGTTGCGGTTGTCCGTCAGGCATTCGACCAGGAGCGCCACCCCACTGGGCCCGTACCCCTCATACATGATCGTCTCCCAGTTGGAGCCGCCGGACTCGGCCCCGGAGCCGCGCTTGATCGCCCGGTCGATGTTGTCCATCGGCACGGAGTTCTTCCGTGCCTTCTGAATCGCGTCGTACAACGTCGGGTTGCCATCCGGGTCACCACCCCCGGTCCGGGCAGCGACCTCGATGTTCTTGATCAACTTCGCGAACAGCTTGCCTCGGCGCGCGTCGATGACGGCCTTCTTGTGCTTGGTCGTCGCCCATTTGGAATGGCCGCTCATAGATCCTCCTGAACCATGTCCATCAGCAGTGCGTGGATCCGCAGGTCGTCGGTCACCTCTGGATGGAACGATGTCGCCAGTGCGCGGCCCTGCCGGACCGCCACGATTCTATCCGTGCCGTCCTCGGCTGCCACGGTGCCGAGCACCTCCGCCTGCGGGCCGACCCGTTCCACCCAGGGGGCGCGGATGAACACGGCCGCGACGTCCGGGCCGGCAAGGGCCGGCATGGCCACCGCCGACTCGAAGGAGTCCACCTGGCGGCCGAACGCGTTGCGCCGCACAGTCATGTCGATGGCACCCAGCGCCAGTTGGTCCGGGCGGCCGTCCAGCACCTCGGCCGCCAGCAGGATCATCCCGGCGCAGGTTCCCAACACCGGCAGCCCAGCGGTCAACGCGTCGCGCAGGGGCTGCTCAAGGCCGTTGCGCCGGATCAGCATCCCGATGGTGGTGGATTCCCCGCCGGGGATCACCAGAGCGTGCACCGTGGCGAGATCCGCGGCGGTGCGCACCTTGACCGGCTCCGCCCCGCAGTCGGAGAGCATCCGCATGTGCTCACGGAAGTCCCCCTGCAGGGCCAGCACCCCCAGTCTCGGGATCACCAGCCGCGTTCGGCGAGGCGGTGCGGCTGCGGAATCTCCTCCACGTTGATGCCCACCATGGCTTCACCGAGTCCGCGTGACACCTTCGCGAGGGTGTCGGGGTCGTCGTAGTGCGTCGTGGCCTGCACGATGGCGGCGGCGCGTTCAGCGGGGTTGCCCGACTTGAAAATGCCGCTGCCCACGAAGACTCCGTCGGCGCCCAGCTGCATCATCATGGCCGCATCGGCCGGCGTCGCGATCCCCCCGGCCGTGAACATGACCACGGGGAGACTGCCGGTGCGTGCCACCTCCGCGACGAGTTCGTACGGCGACTGAAGTTCTTTGGCGGCCAGGTACAACTCGTCCTCGGGCAGGCTGGTGAGCCGCTTGATCTCGTCGCGGATCGTACGCATGTGGGTCGTGGCGTTCGACACGTCACCGGTCCCGGCCTCCCCCTTGCTACGGATCATGGCCGCCCCCTCGGTGATCCGCCGCAGCGCCTCACCGAGGTTGGTCGCCCCGCACACGAACGGCACGGTGAACCGCCACTTGTCGATGTGGTGGGTGTAGTCGGCGGGGGTGAGAACCTCGGACTCGTCGATGTAGTCCACGCCCAGGGACTGCAGGATCTGCGCCTCCACGAAGTGCCCGATGCGGGCCTTGGCCATGACCGGGATGGAGACCGTCTCGATGATCCCGTCGATCAGATCCGGGTCGCTCATCCGGGCCACGCCGCCCTGAGCCCGGATGTCCGCCGGCACCCGCTCGAGGGCCATCACCGCCACCGCGCCGGCGTCCTCGGCGATCTTGGCCTGTTCAGGGGTCACCACATCCATGATCACCCCGCCCTTGAGCATCTCGGCCATGCCACGCTTGACCCGGGCGGAACCAGTCACATGTGTGGAATCAGTCATCGAAGCGTCCTTTCAACATGCTCTCAATGGTAGGGGCGACCCGACGGTCTACCTAGTGCGGAGGGCCGAAGGCACCTCGTCATCGAGTTCGACCGTATACGGCCACTGCGCGGACCCGGCCAGCCGGAAGAGCCGGACCGCGCGCTGGCGGCGCAACGCCACGCAGGAACGGACCGCGTCGTTGTGGAAGCGTCGCGACCACGCGGCCTTCTGCGCGGCTCCTGCCAGATCCGCCAATGTCTGTTCGCCGTCCGGTTGTCCGGCGATCTCGGCGGTCAGGTCCGGGTCGAATGCGGCTTCCAGGGCCCGGGACAGGGCGCTCTCCGCGGCACAACGCGCCGGCGGGAAATCGGACTCGGTGGCGCGCGCCTGCGCCAGGACGGTGTCCGCCGCATCGGCCAGCAGCACGGCGGTCGCCGGGTCCAGCCGGCCAGAGCTGGCCAGCGAGAGCACCTCGTTGGCGCGGTCCATGAATTGGCCCTGCAGTGCGGTCCGGGATGTCTCGACCCGGTGGTGCAGGCGATCCAGGCGGGCGGCGGTCTGCGAGAGGTAGAGCACGACGGCCACGACCAGCGCCAAGCCCAGCAGGAGCAGCCAGACGTCCATCAGGCCTCGTCCCGCGGCCGGGCCAGGCGGCCCACGAACTGCCCGCGCAGGTCGTTCTCAACCTTCTCCCCGGTGACCGTCACACTCTCATACACGTGCTCGATCTCCCCGGCGACCACTTCCCAGTCGAACTGGCGGGCCCGCGCGTGGCCGGCCGTGCGCAACTCTTCACGTCGTTGCGGATCGGCCAGCAGCGCATTCACTGTGGCGGCCAGGGACCCAGCGTCCTCACTGGCGAACACCACACCGGCACGGCCCTCGTCGAGCACCCGCACGAACGCCTCCAGGTCACTGGCCACCACCGGCGCACCAGCGGCCATCGCCTCCAACAGGACGATGCCGAAACTCTCCCCGCCGGTGTTGGGGGCGATGTACAGGTCCGCACTGGTGAACGCGCTCATCTTCTCGGCCTCGCTGACCAGGCCCAGGAACCGCAGGTGGCCCCGCACGTCCTCCGGCAGATCCTCGGTGGCTTCCTGCTCGTCGCCCGGCCCGGCGATGAGCAGTTCCACATCAGGGTGTTCGGCGATGATCGCGGGCATCGCCGCCAGCAGCACCTGCAGACCCTTGCGCGGCTCGTCTATGCGGCCGATGAAGAACAGCGTCGGCCCCGCACGCGGATACCCCGGCAGCGGTTGGGCGGCCTCGTACACAGCGCAGTTCACGCCGTTCGGGATCAGCACCGCGTCACCGCCAACGTGCCTGACCAGGGTCTGCCGGGCCGCCTCGCTGACCGCGATGCGCGCCACGATCTTCTCCATCGCCGTCTGGATCAAGTAGTAGGCCGCGGTCAGTGCGCGTGAGTGGGTCTGTGAACTGTGCCAGGTCGCGACGATCGGCCCACGGCCGGCCCAGCAGGCCAGGACGCTCAGCGTGGGACTGGCCGGCTCATGCACGTGCAGGACGTCGAAGTCGCCCTCCTTGATCCACCGCCGCACCCGGGCCGCCGAGACCGGGCCGAAGTTCACTTTGGCCACTGAGCCGTTGTAGGGCACGGAGACAGGCTTTCCGCCGTCGACCACGAACGGCTCGAGCGGGTAGGTGCTGTCCTCGACCGGCGCGAGCACACTCACCTCGTGGCCACGCCGCTGCAGCGCCAGGGCCTGGTCGTGAACATGTGCCTTGACCCCGCCCGGCGAGGTCCAGTCGTACGGGCAGACGATACCCACCTTCACCTGGACCGCCGTGGGTCGAGATCGGCCAGGAACAGCGGTTGCAGCATGTGCCAGTCCTGCGGGTGCTCGGCGATGCCCTTTGCCATCTGGTCGGCGATCGACTGGGTGTATGCCTTGGCGGCCTCGATGAAGTCCGGATCGGTGCGGCTGAACGCGGTCCAGTCCCCGGGTGGTGCCGTGACAGCCGGGGTGACGTGCACATACGCCCGCGGGCCCTTGTAATAGAGGCCGGCTGCGAAGATCGGGGCTCCGGTCAGCATTGAGATGGCCGCCGGCCCGATCGGCATCTTCGCGGGTTCACCGAAGAACTCGACCTGTACGCCGTTGCGGCTCAGATCCCGGTCCGCCACCAGCGCGAGCAGCCCGTTGTTCCCGACCAGTCTGACAAGCTCCTCGAAGACCCCGGGGTCACCCGCGTGGGGCAGGATGTTCATCCCCACCTTGCGTCGGTAGTCGAGGAACTCCTCGTAGAGCCGCTCCGGCTTCAGACGCTCGGCCACGCTGATGACCTGGGTGAAGTGGATGCATGCCCAGGCGGCGGTGAGATCGTAGTTGCCGGCATGGGGGACAGCGAAGATGGCGCCGTTGCCGCGCGTCAGTGCCTCCTCGAGCAAGTGCGCATTGACGGCCCGGTGCCGGTGGGTGATCTCCTCCTCGGTCCAGGACGGCAAGCGGAAGGCGTCACACCAGTAGCGCATGTACGAGCGCATCCCTTCGCGGGACACCTCCCGGATGTCGGCCTCGGAAGCATCGGGGAGCACTCGCCGCAGGTTCTTCTCCAGTTGCTTCACGCCCTTGCCCCGCTGCCGCCAGAGCTGGTCGGCCATCTGCGCGAACATGCCATAGGCCGCCTTCTCCGGCAGCGCCCGCACGATCCGCCAGCCGGTCGCGTAGGCCCAGTAGGTGACCTCGTCCTGAATCTTCATGCCGTGGCCTGCCGGTAAACATGGGCGAAGCGCTGCCACACGGTTATGGCGACCAGCACCGCCAGGACATACAGGGCTGCCGGGAGCAGGTAAGGCACACCCAGACCGTAGAAGAACGCGGGCACGAGCAGGATCAGCAGACGTTCGGTGCGCTCGGCGATGCCCACCTTGCAGTCCAGCCCCACCCCTTCTGCCCGGGCCCGGGCGTAGGAGATCACGAAACCACCAACGAGGCAGACCAGCGCGGCGGCCTGCACGCCCGCCGACTGCGATCTGACCGCCCAGATCAGCACCGCACCGAAGATGACCCCGTCTGCCACCCGGTCGAGGGTGGAGTCCAGGAACGCCCCCCACACCCCGGTCCGGCCCTGCAGCCGGGCCATCGTGCCGTCCAGCATGTCGGAGAAGACGAACAGCAGCATGATCAGGATCCCGGGCACGAATTCACCGCGCGGGAAGAAGTAGGCGGCCGCGGCACTCACCCCGACGGTGCCGATCACGGTCACGGCGTCCGGCGACAACCCGATCCGCAGCAGACCCCGCGCCACCGGCTCCACCACACGCGCCAGCCCCGCACGCACGTTGGTCTGGTTCAGCATGCGGAATTCCCTCCGGGGCGGCGTCGCGGCACCCATCCATGCTATTAGTCACCCCGTGGCCCCTCTGAGTTCCGCCGCGCGCGCATCCTCGACGAGTTCCCCGGTACCACTGGTGCTGGTCTTCGGCCTGCGCGAGACCCAAGCCCGCTGGCTGGCGCTGCGGCTGCGTGATCACGAGGTGGCTGCGGTCGCCGTGCCGCCCGACCTGCCACCCTCCGCGGCACAGGCTGTGTGCTCCGCGGCCGACGCGGGCGTTCATCTGATGAGTGCCGCCCAGGGGCTGGACGGAAGTTTCCTGGAGTACTGGCAACTACTGGCCGAGGCGGGCAAGGCGCGCTTCGTCGCCGTGCACGACCTCGGACCAGCCACCTTGGACGTGAACGAGGCCGCCGCCATCGCCAGCCGGGTCCTTGAGGAGGATGTCCTGCCCACCACACTGCCCCTGCTGGACGACGCTGAGGCGGTGATCGGAGTCCTGGATGTCCTCACCGGCGAGCAGTGGTTTCCCGGCGGATCAGTCGAACCGGCTCGCGACGACTTCTCGGATGCGGTGGCTGCGGAGACGAACACCTGGTTCGACGAGGCTGATTCCGTGGGGACGGACCCCGTTGCGGCCTTCCGGGAAGGGATGATCGCAGCCGCCGTCACCTTGGACAGCACGAGCAACGCCGGGGTGGGGTGGCTCGCCGCGCACGTGCCGGGGCGCACGACGCCACTGGCCACCACGGTGCTGCCCGGTGAACACCAGGACATGCGATTCGTCACCGCCGGGCCGGACGGCTTGGCATTGGGCGCCGCGACGAGCCTGCAGGGCACCCGCACCGAGCGGGTACGGATCGAATCGCTGGCGAGCCTGCTCACCCCCGATCTGCGTTCGCGCCTCGAGCCCGGCGAGGTGGCCGCCGCCAGGATCATGCCCGTCCCGGAGGTGGGCTCCCTGCTACTGGGTGGGTAGGCACCGTGGTGCGGGCCGGTGATCCGCACCGAACCCCTGGGTTCCCCCACGGCCTTGATCGGGCCCGGCGAGGTCAAGCAGGCCTGTGCCGCGGGGGTGGGTCAGGTGCGTCAGGTGCATCAGGCTGCCCTGGGACCCCGCCCGGGACCCCCCGCACAAGACCTCACGCCCCGGCACCCCCCGCCCGGACCCCCGCACAAGCCACACTCACCTCCGCGACTGTCGCACCGTTGTCAGCTGGTCCGCGACTGTTGCACGGTTGGCGATGTTGATCAAGGAAAACCCCCAACGCCGCAACAATCGCGCCCGGGACCCCCGCCCGGACCCGCCCGGACCCGTGTCCCAACTCGGCACCCCGTGGGATCAGGTGACCGTCCATGCCTGCACCAACAGGTCGCGAGTCTCCTCCAACAGCGCAGGCATGGTCTTGGTGCCACCCACAACCGTGATGAAGTTGGTGTCCCCGCCCCACCTGGGTACGACGTGCTGGTGCAGATGTCCAGCGATCCCGGCGCCGCCGATGGAACCCTGGTTCATCCCGATGTTGAAGCCCTGCGGTGCGGCCACGTGCCGCATGGCGGTCATCGCCTGCTGGGTCAGCGCGGAGAACTCGGCCAGTTCGTCTGGCGTGAGCTCGGTGTAGTCGGGGATGTGCCGGTACGGGCAGATGAGCATGTGCCCCGGGTTGTACGGGTACAGGTTCAGCACGACGTAGACCGACTCACCCCGGTGCACGATCAGTGCCGAGCGGTCGTCCTCCCCCGAGATCCGGCAGAACGGGCAGTCCTGTCCGGCATCGTGGTGGTTGGGCCGGTTCTCCCCCTTGATGTAGGCGATCCGGTGGGGGGTCCACAGACGGTCCCACGCGGACGCGCCCGCCATCAGACCTGCCGCTTGTCGTCGACGGCGGCCACGATCTCGGCGATCGCATCAGCGACCGGCACACCGTTGTTCTGGCTGCCGTCGCGGTAGCGGAAACTCACCGCACCGTTCGAGATGTCCTCGTCGCCGGCGATCAGCATGAAGGGCACCTTCTGCTTCTGGGCGTTGCGGATCTTCTTGGGCATCCGGTCGGTGCTCATGTCGACCTCTGCCCGGACGCCGGCCTCGCGCAGTTGTTCAACCACGTCCAGCAGGTAGTCGGTGTGCTGATCCGCGACAGGGATCCCCACCACCGTGACCGGTGCCAGCCAGGGCGGGAAGGCACCGGCGTAGTGCTCGAGCAGCACCGCGAAGAACCGCTCGATCGAACCGAACAACGCCCGGTGGATCATGATCGGCCGCTCCCGCGTCCCGTCCGCAGCCTGGTATTCGAGGTCGAACAACTGGGGCAGTTGGAAGTCCACCTGGATCGTGGACATCTGCCAGGTCCGGCCGATCGCATCCTTGGCCTGCACCGAGATCTTGGGTCCGTAGAAGGCCGCACCGCCCTCGTCCATCACGAGTTCGAGGTCCTGCGCCTTGGCCGCCTCGTACAGGATCTGGGTGGCCTCGGCCCATTCCTGCTCGGTTCCGATGCTCTTGTCCGGATCCCGGGTGGACAGTTCCAGGTAGAAGTCCGACAGGCCGTAGTCCTTGAGCAGATCCAGCACGAAGGTCAGCAGGTTGTCCAACTCATCCGGCATCTGCTCGCGCGTGCAGTAGATGTGCGCGTCGTCCTGGGTGAAGCCCCGCGCCCGGGTCAGCCCCTGCACCACCCCGGACTTCTCGTAGCGGTACACGGTCCCGAACTCGAACAGCCTCAGCGGCAGTTCCCGGTAGGACCTGCCCCGCGCACTGTAGATCAGGTTGTGCATCGGGCAGTTCATCGGCTTGAGGTAGTACTCGGCGTTGTCCATCTCCATCGGCGGGTACATGGACTCGCGGTACCAGTCGAGGTGGCCGGACTTGTCGAACAGCGCGGCCTTGGTCACGTGCGGGGTGTTGACGAACTGGTAGCCGCCACTGAGGTGCTGCTTGCGCGAATAGTCCTCCATGACCGTGCGGACGATGCCGCCCTTGGGGTGGAACACGGCCAGACCGGAACCGATCTCCTCCGGGAAACTGAACAGGTCCAACTCCGAGCCGAGCCTGCGGTGGTCACGCCGGGCGGCCTCCTCGAGGAAGTGCAGATACTCCTTGAGCTGCTCCTTGGACGGCCAGGCGGTGCCGTAGATCCGCTGCAACTGCGGGTTGCGCTCGTCGGACAGCCAGTAGACCGCCGCTGTGCGCATCAACTTGATCGCATTGGGCGGGATGTAGCGGGTGTTGGGAACATGCGGGCCGCGGCACAGGTCCGACCAGCACACCGCGCCTTTGCGGTCGATGTTGTCGTAGACCGTGAGCTCCGAACCGCCGGTCTCCATGATCTCGTCGCTGTTGCCGCCCTTCTTGCCGATCAGTTCGATCTTGAAGGGCTCCGTGGCCAATTCCTTGTGGGCCTCCTGCTCGGTCACCACCCGGCGCTGGAAGAGTTGGCCGCTCTTGAGGATCTCCACCATGCGTTTCTCGATGCGGGTGAGATCGTCGGGGTGGAAGGGCTCGGACACCCCGAAGTCGTAGTAGAAACCGTCCTTGACCGGCGGACCGATACCGAGCCGGGATTCCGGGAACAGGTCCTGCACAGCCTGTGCCAGCACGTGCGCGGTGGAGTGCCGAAGCACCGCCAGCCCCTCCGGATCCTCCGCGGTGACCGGCTCGACCGTGTCTCCGGAACTCAGCCGGTGGGCCAGATCGCGCAGTTCCCCGTTGATCCGGGCGACCAGCGTGTTCCGGTCGTCGAACAGGTCACCTGCCGTGGTCCCGTCGGACACCGAGCGCGCGTCACCGGAGACGATCACTTCAAACACGAGTAGGCCTTCCTGGATAGTGGACGAGACCAGTCTAGTAACCCCAACCCGCAGGCCCGGCGGCGCGAAGCCGCGCGGGGTTCAGTTGGACCGGGTGCGCTTGAGCGTCCAGAGGACGTTCATCTGCCCGGTGACCGTACCGTCCTGCGTGGCGATGGAGATGTCGACCCGGAACTCCGGCCGGGTACCGGTCTCGAGTTCTGCCAGGACCTCCTCGGCGGTCCGGGTCATCGTGGCGGTGGCGGTGACCGGACCCATGGCCACCTTCCGGTAGCTGATGTTCGCCTCCACGGCCAGCGGCACCACCTGCCCGAGGTGCTGGGCGAAGTTCCCGAGCACCAGCGCCCCGGAGGCCGACTCCCCCAAGGTGAACATCGCGCCGGCATGCGGTCCGCCGATGTGGTTGTGATACTCCGGCTGGTCGGGCAGCCGCAGCACGGCCGTGGTCTCGGTGAGGTCGAGGAACTCCAGATTGAGCGTGCCCACCATGGGGACCAGGGTGGGCATCGATGCCATGACCGTCTCGGCGTCCATACGCACGAGCATTCCACCCCGAACCCGAACCGGATACGGTCGGGGGGTGGCGTTCACAGTCTTCGACATCGACGGCGTGCTAGCCGATGTCCGCCATCGCCTGCACCACCTGCACACCCGCCCCAAGCAATGGAACGCGTTCTTCGCAGCCGCCGTGCACGACCCGGTGCTCGAGCCAGGCCGTGTCGCCGTCCAGGAGGCGCAGGACGCCGGTTCGGCCATTGTCTACGTGACCGGGCGGCCGCGCCGCTACCACCGGGACACCCGGGACTGGCTGAGCCGACACGGCCTTCCCGAGGGTCCACTGCACATGCGCCCCAACCACGACCGCCGGCCGGCCCGCTTCTACAAGGCGGACGTCATCGCCGGGCTGGCGCGGGAGGGCGAACTGGTGGCCGTGGTCGACGACGACGACCAGGTGGTCGCCCACCTGAGAGACCTCGGCCTGCCGGTTGTGCACGCCACCTGGATGAACGAAGACGCCGAACAACTCGACCTGCTCAGCCAAGCGCAGGAGACCGAAGGACGGACCTGACCGCCTCCGTGTTCACTGCCGACCGGTGGCATGTTCTCTGCCGGCTCATCGCGCCGCATGGATGCGCGCGTCGATCTCCCCCTGCAACTCCCGCACGATGTCGTCCGGCAGGCCCTCGCTCGTGCGGATTCCGAGCAGCGCCTCTTGCTCGGCATGCATCATCTCCATCCTCACCGCGCGTACGTCACGGGCCAGGCGCTGCGGGTCGGTGCTGACCTGATCGGCGACCTTGGACGCAAGCTCGAGACGCCTCTCGGCGGTCTCCCGCAGTCGGGACACGGCTTCCTCAGGCAACGGGTCGCCAGCCTCGTCGCGACTCTCCTCGATCTGGTCCAACCGCTCCAGGGAGGCACGTGCCAGTGCCGCTCTCACCCTGCGTTTCGTGGCCCTGTCGTCGTCGTGGGGCAGGTCCATCGCCTTCGCGAGCCAAACGACTGTGGGGGCCAGCAGCAGGGAGAGCACGACCACCCCGAAGGTGGTGCTGATGACCAGGTCACGGAAGGGAATGACCTGTCCTGAGTCGGTAGACACCGGCAGCGTGAAGGCCGCCAGCGCGGACACCGGACCACGGGCACCGGCCCACGCGATGACCAGCCAGCCGGGACGGCGCACCCCCGCTCCACTGAACGCGGCCATCAGATAGACGAAGATGAACCTGGCGACCACCAGCGTCAGGAAGACCACTGGAACCGCGATCGGCAGGATCCGGATGTGAGCCAGGGGCATCCGCTCGATGACCACTGGCATCTCCAGGCCCACCAGGAAGAACGCAGCCGACTGCAGCACGAACGTCACGGTCATCCACAGACCGGCGGCCTGCATTCGTCCGGACGCGAAGTCGATCGTGCTGAGGCTGCCGTGGGCGAGGATCAGGGCGGCAACCACGACCGCGAGGATCCCGGAACCGTGCACCGCCTCGGCGACGAAGTACACCGGCAGTGGCGCCAGCAGGACCGTCCCGTTGGTCACGGTCGTGTCCCGGGCCCGCCGCACCAGAGCCAGCAGTCCCAACCCGGCCACCGCTCCGACCGCGAGCCCGCCCAGCACCGAGGTCGCCAGGATCCCCACCCCCTGCCACGCGGTGATGCTGCCTGCGGCTGCGGCCACCGAGCACACCCGCAGCAGGGTCAGGGCGGTGCCGTCGTTGACCAGGCTCTCCCCCTCCAGGATCGTGACCAGGCGCCTGGGCAGACCGGCTCTGCGCGCCGTGGCGGACACTGCCACAGCATCGGTGGGTCCCAGGATCGCTCCGAGGGCGAAGGCCATGGACGTCCAGATCCCGGGCATCACCCACTGCGCGACGAAGCCCACGGCGACCGCACCGAAAACCACCAGCCCGACCGCCAGGGCCACCACCGGGCGTCTCACCCGGCGCAGGTCGAGTATGGAACTGGTCAGACCCTCACCGAAGACCAGCGGCGCCAGGATGACGATCAGCACGGACTCCGGATCCGCCAGTCCGTGCGGGCCGAACGGAAGCAGGCCGATCACGAGCCCGACCATGAGCAGCGGGATGGCTGTGGACCAGCCCCGGTTCCGGCAGAATCCAGCCACGAGAACCGCGATCATCACCGAACTGCCGACGTCCAGCGCCACCGAGTTGGCCATGCCTAAGCAGCGTAGTCGCGGCCTTGCCGACGGATTCCGCCGCGAGAGGGCCCAGCGCGAACAGAGGCTACGCCTGCGGAACCCTACTCGTAATCGGTGACCGGGGCGCAGGTGCAGTGCAGGTGGCGGTCACCGAATGCGTTGTCGATCCGGCCGCTGGGCGGCCAGTACTTGCCCGGCACCCCGGCCGGGAACACCGCCCGTTCGCGCGAGTACGGGCGCTCCCAGAGGCCCACCAGGCTGTGGGCGGTGTGCGGGGCGTTGCGCAACATACTGGACTCCAGCGTGACCGTGCCCGCCGCTATCTCGTCGATCTCAGCGCGGATGGCGATCATGGCCGTGCAGAAACGCTCGAGCTCAGCCAGATCCTCACTCTCGGTCGGTTCCACCATGAGTGTCCCAACGACCGGGAAGGACATGGTCGGGGCATGGAAGCCGTAGTCGATCAGGCGCTTGGCCACGTCGTCGACGGTCACACCCGTTGTCCTGGTGATGCCCCGCAGGTCCAGCAGGCACTCATGCCCGACCAGGCCATCAGCCGAGTACAGCAACGGGTAGTGCGCGGACAACCGCGCAACGAGGTAGTTCGCCGCCACGATGGCGACCTTGGTGGCGTCGGTGAGGCCCTTCGCGCCCATCAGGCGCAGGTACGCCCACGGGATCATGAGCACCCCCGCACTGCCCCACGGGGCACCGGACACCGGTCCCTGTCCGGCCGGCCCGGCCTCGGGCACCAGCGGATGTCCGGGCAGGAACGGCGCCAGGTGCTTCCGCACGGCCACGGGTCCGACGCCGGGACCGCCGCCACCGTGCGGGATGCAGAACGTCTTGTGCAGGTTGAGGTGCGAGACGTCGGCCCCCACATCGGGCAACCGGACCAGCCCGACCAGCGCATTCATGTTCGCGCCGTCGACGTAGACCTGCCCCCCGGCCGCGTGCACCGCGTCGCAGATGTCCCGCAGCCCGGGCTCGAACACCCCGTGGGTGGAGGGGTAGGTGAGCATGATCGCGGCCAGTTCGGGGCCGTGCACCCGGATCTTGGCGCGCACATCGTCGAGGTCCACATCCCCCGAGTCGGTGCACTTGACCACCACAACCTTGAGCCCGGCCATGACGGCGCTGGCCGCGTTGGTCCCGTGCGCGCTGCTCGGGACCAGGCACACCGTGCGGTGTTCCTCGCCGCGCGAACGATGGTAGCCGCGGATGGCCAGCAGACCCGCGAACTCCCCCTGGGAGCCGGCGTTGGGCTGCACACTCACCCGGTCGTAGCCGGTGACCGCAGCCAGCCAGGCCTCCACATCGGCGATCATCGCCCGGGTGCCCTCGGATTCGTCGGCCGGGGCGAAGGGGTGCAGGGCGGCGAACTCGGGCCACGTGAGCGCGTCCATCTCGGCTGCCGCGTTCAGTTTCATGGTGCACGAGCCCAGCGGGATCATGGAACGGTCCAGCGCCAGGTCCTGGTCGGACAGCCTGCGCAGGTAGCGCATCATCGCAGTCTCGTTGCGGTAGGCCCGGAACTCGGGGTAGTCCAGCAGCACGCCGGACCGGCGCAGCCCCGCGGGAATCGCCGTATCCGCGGCTGTCGGCACCGCGCCGAAGCACTCCAGCACGGCCTGGACGTCAGCGTCGGTGGTCGTCTCGTCGCAGGTGATCCCCACCGCCCCGGCCATTTCACGCAGGTCGATGTCCCGCTGCGCGGCGGCCGCGATCACCGAGGCGGGGTCGTCGTGGGCCACCACGACGGTGTCGAAGAACGCTGCATGGCGCACAAGCAGTCCGGCAGCCCGCAGTCCCGCAGCGATGGCACATGCCGCACCGTGCACGCGTTCGGCGATGGCTCGCAGACCGTCCGGGCCGTGGTACTGGGCGTAGAACGCCGCGACCAGTGCCAGAAGCACCTGCGAGGTGCAGATGTTGGACGTGGCGCGGTCGCGCCGGATGTGCTGCTCACGGGTCTGCAGCGCCAGTCGCAGAGCCGGGTTCCCGGCCGAGTCGACGCTCACGCCGACCATGCGTCCGGGCAGTTGCCGCTCCAGTCCGTGGCGCACCGCCATGAACGCCGCATGCGGCCCGCCGAATCCCATGGGCACCCCGAAGCGCTGCGCCGAACCCACCACCACGTCCGCGCCCATCTGCCCGGGCGGGCGCAGGAGCAGCAATCCCAGCGGGTCGGCGCTCACCGTCAACAGAGCGCCGGCCGCATGGGCCGCCTCCGCCAGATCGCTGAGGTCGCGTACCTGTCCGCTGCTGCTCGGATAGCCCACGAGCACGCCGAAGCACTCACCGACCTCCGCACCGTCGGCAAGGGCGCGGACGTCCAACTCGATGCCCAGCGGCTCGGCCCGGGTGGCCAGGACGGCCAGGGTCTGCGGGTGCACGTCCGCATCGACCACGAACCGGTCGCCGCGGCCCACCCGGTGCGAGAGGGCCATCGCCTCGGCGGCGGCGGTCGGCTCGTCGAGCAGGGACGCGTTGGCCACCGGCAGACCGCACAGTTCCGCGATCAGGGTCTGGAAGGTCAGCAGTCCTTGCAGCCGCCCCTGGGAGATCTCAGGCTGATAGGGCGTGTACGCGGTGTACCACGCGGGGTTCTCCAGGACATTCCGGGTGATGACGGCCGGCGTGATGCACCCGTGGTATCCCAGCCCGATCATGCTGCGCCGGGGGCGGTTGCGGTCGGCGAGTTCCCGCAGCAGGCCACGAACGGTGGTCTCGTCCACCGGATCGGGTAGCAGCAACGGGCGGTCGGTACGCAGATCGGCGGGCACGACCGCGTCGATGAGCTGGTCGACGCTGTCGCGGCCGAGCACGGACAGCATGTGAGTCAGATCCTGCTGGTCAGGACCTATGTGGCGTTCGGGGAACGTTTGGGATCATCCAATCCTGCGGGCGCGACGGCGCGACAATTCGTCGTCCACCACCGTAACGCTGCCGTCGGGACGCTCGGCGGGCAGCGCTGCAAGGTCGCTCTCAACCTCTCGCCACACCGCACCCACAGCGATCCCGAAGACTCCCTGCCCGCCGTGCACGAGGTCGATGACGTCCTCGGCGCTGCGACACTCGTAGACGCTGGCCCCGTCGCTCATCAGCGTGATCTGGGACAGATCGGTGACACCCGTATCCCGCAGGTGATCCAGCGCGGTCCGGATCTGCTGGAGCGTGACACCGGTCTCCAGGAGCCGCTTGACGATCTTCAGAGTGACGATGTCACGGAAGTTGTAGAGCCGCTGCGAACCGGAACCGGCCGCCGTGCGCAGGGAGGGCTCGACCAACCCGGTCCGTGCCCAGTAGTCGAGTTGCCGGTAGGTGATCCCGACGATCCTGGCCACCACAGGTGCTCTGAACCCGGCGTCATCCGGCACGTGCAGATCATCCGCGAACAGTTCCTGTTGCTGCTCCGGCGGGATCGCAGATGAGCCCGCGACTGCCTCGTTCATAGCGTCTCCTCGGCTGTCCTGAGAACCGGCGATACCGACAACGTAGGGGTACTACCCATGATCACGCGACCGACACGCCCAGGGATCTCCGGAAAATACCTCAACCTCAACTTGACCTTTAATCAATGTGGACTGCCGCCCTCGAAATCCTCCGGGGTGACCTGATCCAGGAACTCCCGAAAAGCCTCAACCTCAGCTTCCGACTCCTCCGGTTCCTCCTCCGCCGGCATCTCGATGCCCGCCTCGTCGAGGACGTGCTCGGCCGCGAACAGCGGGGATCCGGTGCGCAGCGCCAAGGCGATGGCATCGGAGGGCCGGGCTGAGACGCTCACCCCGTCGTCGAACACCAACTCGGCGAAGAAGATGCCGTCGCGCAGATCGACGATGTCCACCCGCAGCAGGGTCCGGCCGAGGGCTGTGATCACGTCACGCAGCAGGTCGTGGGTCAGGGGCCGTTCGTGCTGGACCCCTTGCTGCGCGAACGCAATCGCGGTGGCCTCGACCGCACCGATCCAGATCGGCAGGAACCGTTCCGACTCGGTGTCCCGCAGCAACACGATCGGCTGGTTCGACGGCATCTCCACCCGGACACCCACCACGTCGACGGCTCGCACGATCTCACTGTACGCCCCCCGCCCGGGGGTCGACACGATCCTGCGCGGGGCTACAGGCGAGAACGCATGATCGCGACGTGGGCACGGATCAGCGCGGTTGCCAGGCTGTTGGCCCGGTCGGCGTATTCCTGGTCCGATTCTCCCCGGCGCGCCTGCCCGAGCACGGACTCGTACAGGTCCAGCTCCCGCTGGACCGCGAGTACGACCGCCCGGGTGTTTCGCACCGGCAGGCCGCATTCGCTGAGCGCAGCCAGACTCCGGGCGGTCTCCACGTCGTTGAGGGTGTACTCCTGTGCGTCCGGCAACAGGCCCTGTTCGATCGCGTGGCGCAGGTCGGTCGGCTCCAGCCCGGACTCCCGGCACAGTTCCTCGGGCCGGAGCCGCACTCCGGTGTCCAGACTCCCCAGATCCTGCGGGACCGGTTCCGGAACGTTCGTGCGTGGGGTCGCACTGGTCGGCTCCGGTGGCGTGAGTCCACGGTCCAGGGCGTCGAGGTGGTCGGCGATCACACGTAGCGGCAGATAGTGGTCGCGCTGCATGCTCAGCACGTACCGGATGCGCTCGACGTGCGCCGGGGAGTACTTCCGGTATCCCGAGGGCGTGCGCAACGGGGATACGAGCCCCTCGGCCTCCAGGAAACGGATCTTGCTGACGCTCACGTCCGGGAAGTCGGTCCGCAGACAGGAGACCGTCTCACCGATCCCCATCAGGTGAATGCTCATTCAGGCAGTTGGTCCGTCGTCGGCGTGCAGGTACTGGAGCCGGAACTTGCCGATCTGGATGAGGTCCCCCGAGGTCAGGGTGTGCCGCTCCACCGACGCCCGGTTCACATAGGTGCCGTTCAGCGAGCCGAGATCCACGATCCGCCAGCCGCTGCCGTCCGCGACGAACTCAGCATGATGCCGTGAGACGGTCACATCGTCGAGCATGATGTCGCTGTCCGCCGAGCGCCCCACCGTCAGCCGGTCACCGGCGAGTTCGAAGCGCTGGCCGATCTCGGGACCCCGCTGCACAACCAGCACGCTCATCCCCCGAGCCAGTCCGGACAACCCCTCGACCACCGGGATGGGCCCGGTGTCGCGGTCGGCCTGCACCGGCACCCCGGTTGTCGGATCCCCGTCGTCCATCCGCGGACGCGGCGTTCCGCAGGCGGCGCAGAAGCGGTCCTCAGGTTCGAGCGGTCGACCGCACCGCAGACACTCGTTGATCACTGCACTCCTCGAGGACGTCCGGATGAAGTCTCTACCTTAGCGTCAGACTCAGACCCGTCCGCAACTGTTTTCAGATCTCCTCGTGCAGGGCGTCATAGTCCTCGTGGGAGAGCAAGGATTCGGCGGCCATCGGGTCGTCGGGCTGCAGAACGTACAGCCAACCGCCCCCGTAGGGATCCGAGTTGACGGTCTCCGGAGCGGTCTCGACCGCATCGTTGCGGGCGACGATCGTGCCGCTCACGGGAGCGTAGACCTCACTCACACTCTTGGTCGACTCGACCTCCCCCACGGCGTCGCCCGCACTGACCTCTGCGCCGACCTCGGGCAAGGACACGAAGACCACGTCCCCGAGTGCGTCCTGGGCGAAGTCTGTGATGCCTATGCGCAGATTGCCGTTGTCCAGCGCGAGGATCCACTCATGTTCACGCGTGTACCGCCGGTCATCAGGTGTCATGCTCTGAAGACTAGTCGGTCACAACCACGTTCGGGTCCGGCTCCGGCAGGTTCACGGTGCTCAGAATCTCCACCTGGTCGAGTTCGGTGATCACGATCGATCCATCCTGCGACGTCACGGTGTCCGCCACGCCCCCGGGGATGCGCATCGCGGTCGCCATGGTCGCCGGACCCCCGATCGCAACGATCTCGTACGGACCGCCGATCTGCGTCCCGCTGACCAGGATGCCGTTGCCGGAGTCCTTGAACCACGTGTCGACGACTACCCGCCGGCCGTTGACCTCGATCGCCTCGGCACCGGCGTCGCGCAGCTCCTGCACGGTGTTGAGCAGGTCGGATGCGAAGAAGGCATCCCTCCCGTCGACCCGGATTCGGATGCCCGGGCCGCGCACACCGGTCGTACCGGCCAGCACCCGGAGGTCATTGGCCCGTTCCTGGGTCTCTTGCAGAGCCTCAGCTGAGGTACCCGTGCGCAGTCGCTGCTCCGCGGCCTGCAATCGCAGGATCTCACCGTCCAGGCGCGTCTGCCGCGCCTGGAGGTCGTCCAGCAGACGTACCAGGTCCGGCTCGCGGGCGCTGGCCAGGAACTCGGGCGTCTCCTGCCCCCGCACGACCGCCACCGCACCGATGCCGATCAGCATGCAGACGACCGCCACCCCCCACTGCCGGGACCTCATGCCTTGAAGACCTTGCGCCGGATGGCCGCCCCGTTGGCGAAGATACGCATCGCGAGCACCACGACCACCCCGGTGGACATCTGGGCACCCACCCCCAGTTGATCACCCAGCCAGACCAGCAGGCTCGCGAGCGCGACGTTGCCCAGGAACGAGACCACGAAGACCTTGTCGGAGAAGTTGCCTTCCAGCATCGATCGCACCGCACCGGAGACGACGTCCAGCCCGGCGATGACGGCGACCGGCAGGTAGGGGTCCAGCCACGCGGGTACCTCCGGCGAGAGCACCACGCCCAAGATGATCCCCACGATCAGGCCGATGAGTGCAATCACGGGCTCGCCCCCTTCACAACCTCCGCCCGAACGGGCAGGTTCGCCGTCGAAGCCGGCACGTTGACCTCCCGCACGGATCTCACATCCGACTGTATGCCGTAGTCCCGGCCCAGTTGCTTGAGATCCCCCGCGGTCTCGGTACCCGCGAACACCTCGGCCAGGTCGGGCGGGCCGATGGCGCTGATCCGGTAGGGCGGCTCGAGCGGCCGGTAGTCCACCAGGATGGCCTCCCCTGCGGTCCGGATCGCGGTTACCGAGGTGAGTCGCACGTCGTTGATCGCCACCGCCTGTGCCCCCGCCTCCCACAGCCCGTTGACCGCCAGTTGCAGATCGATGTCCAGAACCCTGGCTTCATCCGGCTCGACCCCGGCAGGCAGCGGCGGGTGGGCGTCATCGACGGTCAGGATCACACCGGGGCCGGTCAATGCCACGAATCCAGAGGCGATCTCCACGGCCCGCAGTTGATCGGCGAAGTCCTCACCGAGACCGCTGGAGGCCAATTTCTGCAGCTGCGAGACCGACGCACGCAGGTCCGCGGCCTTGGCCTGCGATTCCTGCGCCCGCTCCTCGGCGGACTCGACCCGGTCGATGAGGACCTGGCGGCGATCGGCAGCAGCCGGCTGAACCGCCTCGTGCTGCCAGAAGGCCACGGCCAGCAGGAAGCCGATCACCGCAAGCAGTCCGGCGGCCACCACCAGACTGCCCCGGGTGGTAGGCGCCTGCTCCTGTGCCAGGGCATAGTCGTCAGCCTGCGCCTCGGCCATCAGCCGGTCCAGGAGGTTCGGCGGAACCGGCCGGTTCATCTCGCCGCTGCCAGGATCCGTCGGGCCTGTCCGATGTACAACACCGCAGCCCACCAGTACAGGGCCGCCCCCCAGATGGCGAAGGCCCAGCCGAAGATCTTGGCCATCTCGGCGGCCATACCGGTGCCGTCACCGAGCAGCAGTAACGGGAATGCGTACAGCAGACAGAACGTGGCGGCCTTCCCGAGGAAGTGAACGGGCAGACCGGTCACCCCTTTTCGCTTCAGCACAGCCAGGACGATGCTCATCAGCACGTCGCGGGAGACCAGCAGCAGCACGAGCCAGGCGGGTACGATCCCGCGCAGCAACAGTCCGACGAGTGTGGCCAGGATGTACAAGCGGTCGGCCACCGGATCCAGCAACTGTCCCAACCGGGAGATCTGTTGCCAGCGCCGGGCCAGGTAGCCATCGAGCCAGTCGGTGAACCCGGCCACAACCAGCACAAGGATCGCCAGCGCGTCAGCCTGCGGCACCAGGATCAGCCAGAGGAACAACGGAACACCGAGCAGGCGCAGGCCGGACAGTATGTTGGGCACGGTCCAGACCCGGTCTGTCTGCACCTGTGTCGACTGCACCTCCACCCCGCCAGCCTAGTGGTGCCCCTACCCCGCCGGTCCGGCCCGGAAGGCCACGACCAACACCCCTATGGCCACGCCGATAACGACCAGTCCGCCGACCACCAGGCCGATCGCAGCCGCGCCGGCCCAGGTGATGGTCGCCAGGACAGCCACTTGGGCCTGCACACCACGCGACGAATCCTCGTTCATGACCACCAGGGTCGTGTCCGCGTTCGACACCGGCCAGGCCACCGTCGCGTCCTGGCCGGACTGCTGATCGCTCCAGAAGGACTGCGCGGCCGCGTCCTCCGGGACCCGGTCCCCGGGGATCGTGGTCGATTCGACCCGATCCGTTGCGCCGTTGACATCGGTCACGAGTTCGTAGGGGACCCCACGCAGGTAGTCCACCGCATCGGCCTTCTGGGCGACACCGACGAACAGCGGCTGCTGGCCGGTCACCTCCAGTTGCAGATCGAACCAGTTCTCCTCCACCGGGACCGGCGTGTCAGTGTCGATCTGGAAGTCCCGGACCACCACCGCCCGGCCTTTGTCGGAGGACACCGACCCGATCGGCACCCTTGCTTGGCCATCCGTACCGAAAACAGCCAACAAGACCGTCCCCGCACCGAGCAGACCCAGACCCACGATGCCCAGAAGAGCCCCGAGCAGGCCCAGCACGAATCGTTTCACCCGTCCCAGGGTAGTGCCGGCACTGACGTGTCCCGGGCAGGACACTCAGCCGGAAACCGCCCGGACGCGGATCGAGTATCCGGCATCGTTGACCGCCCGCACGAACACGCGATCCTGCGGGCTCAGGTCCAGCAGCGGGTACCCGCCTCCAGTGACATCCTGACCCAGCCAGATGATGCTGCCGTCGGCGTCGCGCGTCCCGACGTCGTAGCGGACGCCAGGCGACATGTCCCAGCGAACGCTGAAAGCGTCGCGCCGAACCCCGGTGGGGGCCGGGGGTTCAACCGGCAGCGGGCGCGGGGCCACCTGTGCCAGGAAGCGCGAATTGGCGACGTTCGCGCCCGGATGCCGGGCCAGCCAGGAACCCCGCCGCGCAGTGACGGCGAAGTAGTCGTCATCCCGGCAGTCCAGCCGGAACTGGTCCTCCGGGCGCGGGCAGACGGTCACCTTGCGCCAAGTCGCGCCCCCGTCGGAGTAACACATCACGTCGTATCCGTCGTAGCAGTGGCCCTTGCCGGTCGCGTGCGGGGCGTCGCCGCGCACCGCGCCGATCGCATGGATCATCTCGTGGGCGTCCACCCAGACGAAACCCCAGGACGAACTCCAGGTGGCCGACCAGCGGTCCCCGCCCAGACCGGACCAACTCGGACTCGTGGTGGAGTCCACCCACAGGCTGTACACCCGGTCGGTGCGCCGGAATCTGGTATCCGCCGCGGACAGGTACCGGCGCAGCGACACGAGGTCATGGGTGTACCCGGCCGGGACACCGACCTGCCAGACCACCGGCTGGCAGGTGGCATCGTGTACCCAGCGAACTGTGCGCTGGGTCCCGGAGGACCGCTCCACGATCCCGGTGGTCAGCGCCATGGAGCGGTTGAGTACCACGCGGAACCGGCTGTAGCGGTTCTTCTGCCCGAGCCGGTACACGAACACCGGTTGCACGCGGGGGCCACTGCGTCCGTTGCCCAGGCACCGGGGAGCCGCCCAGTGTCCCGAGGCGTCCATGAGGTAGTAGTCGGCATCGACCGGGCTCTGCCGCGGCGAACCGGTCTTCGCGCTGACAGCCGCCGGTGCCATGGGGCCGTTGCGCCCGTGCTCAGCGTCCCCGACTGGCGCCATCACGGCAACACCCATCACCGCCGCCAAGCCGGCGGCAACCAGGCCTGCCATGACCCCACGGTACAGAGGGCCTCTTCGGTCCGGGAATCGCGAGGTCCGACATACTGCGCCCATGACTCTGCTCGCCCGGCCGCCGGCGGTTCACCGGATGCCGGTGGTCGCGTGAGCATCGCCGACGGGTCCCCCGCGGACCCCGCCGAGAGCCTCGACGACACTCCCCGCGGCGTGGTGATCGAGGCGGTGACCATCGGGCTGACCACCGGCGCCTACGGCGTCTCCTTCGGCGCCCTGTCGGTGACATCCGGGCTGAGCCTGTGGCAGACGGTGGCACTCAGCGCCCTCATGTTCACCGGGGCCTCCCAGTTCGCCCTCATCTCGGTGGTGTCGACCGGCGGGTCCGCGGCCGCCGCTGTGGTCGGCAGCACACTGCTCGGGGTGCGCAATCTCTTCTACGGCCTGCGGATCCGGCAGATCCTGCAACCCTCTCCGGCGTTGTCCGTTCCTGCGGCACACCTGACCATCGACGAGTCGACGGCGATGGCACTGGCTCACCACGGCCGGCCGGTCCCCCGAGCCGCACTCGCCTTCTGGTCGACCGGGGCGAGCATCTACGTGCTGTGGAACCTCGGCACCGCAGTCGGCGCCCTGGGCGCGAGCAGTATCGGCGATCCCGCACGTTGGGGACTGGACGCCGCTGTCCCCGCCGCCTTCCTGGCGTTGCTGTGGCCGCAGATCACAAGCCGGCGACTGCTCGGCGTGGCCGTGGTCAGCGCATTCGTGGGGATCGCCCTGACACCAGTGCTCTCCCCCGGCCTGCCGGTATTGTGCGCCGCGCTGGTCCCGCTGCTGTTCCTGCGAGGGGCCTCCTGATGTGGGTCGCGGTCCTGGTCAGCAGCGCGCTGTGCTATGCACTCAAGGCGCTCGGCTTCGTCATACCGGAGCGATACCTGGACCGGCCGGTGGTCAAGCATCTCGTTGCCATGTTCCCGGTAGCCCTGCTGTCGGCCCTGCTGGCCGTGGTGACCGTGGGCCACGGGATGACCGTGGTGGTGGACGCGCGGTTGGCAGCACTGGCGGCCGCCGCGGTGGCGCTGCTGCTGCGTGCGCCGTTCCTGGTGGTCGTGTTGGTGGGGGCGGCCACCGCTGCACTGATCCGGGCGCTGTGAACGGGCATGGCCCACCCGGGTTCGGTTCGGATCAGGCAGTCCGGCCCATGCGCTGTTCGTCGACAGGTCGCCGACGGTCACCGTGTGGCGATCAGTCGGGGCGTTGATCACCCTTCTTGCGCTCGAAGCCGGGGATTGCCCCGGCGTGGGCGATCGCCGAGGGATCCTGGCGGACCTTGAGCAACGACGCCACTGTGGTGATGATCAGAACCCCGATGATGAAACCCAGTGAAGCCCAGATGCCGATGTGGACGCCGAAGAAGACCAAGATCAACTTGACCCCGATGAAGGCCAGGATGACCGCGAGCCCCAGGGAGAGGTAGACGAGCCGGTCCAGCAGCCCGGCCACCAGGAAGTACAGCGCGCGTAGGCCCAGCAAGGCGAAGGCGTTCGCTGCGAACACGATGAACGGTTCGTTGGTGACCCCGTAGACCGCCGGGATCGAGTCCAGCGCGAAGATGATGTCGGTGGCGAAGATGGCAATCATCACCATGAGCAGCGGTGTGCCATACCGCTTGCCATCGATCGTGGTGTGCAGGTGCGGGCCGTGGTACTCGTCTGTGAACGGCAGGAAACGCTTGGCCAGTCGCACCACCTTGCCCTCGTTGAACTCCGGCTCTTCGTTGCGGTGCCGGGCCAGGCTCACCGCCGTGTAGATCAGGAACGCGCCGAACACCACGTACGTGAACGCGAAGGCCTCCAGCGCGGCGGCCCCGAGGAAGATGAAGATCGTCCGCAGCACCAGCGCACCGGCGATGCCGGCCATGAGCACCTTCTGCTGGTAGGCCTTCGGGACCGCGAACGACGTCATGATGATCACGAACACGAACAGGTTGTCGACCGACAGGCTCTTCTCGATCAACCAGCCCGCGAAGTACTCGACCCCGTACGAGTCGCCGGTGGGATGCGGCTGTCCGCTGCTCCACCAGGCGAAGAACAGGCCGAAGGCGATCGCGATGGCCACGTAGAGGATCGACTGCACCGCCGCTTCGCGGATCTGCACCTCATGCGGGTTCCGAGTCGCTGAGATGAACTCGATGGTGATCAGCAGGACGACGACACCCACCGTCAGAGCCCACAACCAGGCGGGGACCATCAGGGTGGCCGCGGCGCTGCTGGTCGACTCTGCCGCTGCACGCACGCGGTCGAGTCTGGCATGACCCCGGCGGGCCTGCGCCCAAAGGGGTTCTTCGGATTCGCGAGGGCGATCCCGGCTGCGGGGAGTTTGGCCTGCGGGCTGCGCCGTCGTCGCCGGCGGGGTCGCGAGCGCGACAACTGTCCGCCCGCTCGCGACTGTCGCGGCGTTGGGGGTCTGGCCTGCGGGGAACCGGCAACCCTGCAATCGGGGGCCGGTGGCCATCCAAACGCCGAAACACTCACACCCCGGGGGCCGCGCACCCGCCAGAACAAGCCTGCACCCCACCCCGCGACTGTCGCACCGTTGTCAGTTGGTTCACGACTGGCGCACGGTTGGGGAAGTTGATCAAGGAAAACC
>DAOMFH010000007.1:0-28630 GCA_035429705.1 Actinomycetota bacterium | reverse complement strand
TGGTCCAGCACCTCGTGCCAGTGACCAGGGCCTCGTCGCCACCGCATGGTCGGAGGCCTGACTCGACACGCACGCATTGGATGAGCCGGGAGGGTTGTCGGTGAGGTTGGCGGCATCCTCCGCTTCGGATTCCTGGGGGCAGTGCCTGAGGGTGCGTGGGGCGGTTGGGGCGGTTGGGGCGGGCCGCGGGGGCGAACGGCGCAGTCGCGGACCTGTGCATCCAGTCCTCTCCCGCCGTGAGCACGTGTGCGCCGTCGGCGCGAATGTTGCACGATTGCTGGGCTGGCGCCAGCCCCGGAGGCAGCGTGCTCTGAAGCCATCGCATCCGGGAGCAATCGCAACATCCGTTAGCAGTCGCAACATCCGTTAGCAGTCGCGACATCCGTGAGCAGGAATCCGGCCGATTTTCGCTCACGGGTGCAGCGTTCGCTCACGGGTGCAGCGTTCGCTCACGGATTCCGCAGCACACCGGCCCCGGAGTCGGACAACCGGGCCGGCACGGGATCCAAGGGCATTCGTGAGGCAATCCCGAGCAATCGCCACACCGGTGAGCAACACAGCGACGCATGCAGACGCGATTCCGCACCATCCACACCGGCCCACAATCCCGCGGTCGATTCGTCGCGCATTGGCACCAGCTGGCCGTCGTGGCCCGAGTAGCGAGTTCGGTGCGCCTGCCGCCCCTGACCGCCCTTGATGCGGAATCTCAGGGGCGGAGTTCGCGGCCGGTGGAGTAGAGGAGGATCCACCGCCGACTGGTCCGTGCGCGGATGACTTCCCTCGTCGGATTCGAGAGGGCAGTCCGGGCTGCTCGGGAGCTCGCCTGCGTGAGGTGTGCTGCGGGGTGGCGAGAAGGGCGAGTTGGTACGGGTAGTCCATCGGGTTGACCATCGAGTTGGTGCCGGGCGTCTGGGCAGGTGGTACCGACCCGGGTACTCACCGGGGAGTGCAAGGCGTTCCAACTCGCACAGTCGGACCGTGTTGCTGCCAGCGGGCCTGGACGTCTCCCCCACCAGCAGCCTCTCCCCCACCAACAGGCCCCACACCGCACTGGCGGCCATCGGTCGTGCCGGACGTTGCCTCCTAACCGGACTGTGGCAGTCTCATGGCCATGTCTGAGATGCGCGACAGGATGCGCGCGGGTCACCTGTACCAGGCTGCGGATGGGGCACTGGCCGCCGACCACCGCCGTTGTCAACTGCTACTCGAGCGGTACAACTCCAGCAGCATCGACGAAGGGGCACTGCGTGAGAGACTGCTGAAACAGATTCTCGGCACCTGCAGTCCCGGGGTGGTGATCAAACCGACTCTCCGATGCGACTACGGCCAGTACATCCACATCGGCGAGGGCACCTTCATCAACTATGACGCGGTCCTGCTCGATGTACAGCCCATCACGATCGGGGAATGCTGCCAGTTCGGTCCCAGGGTCCAGATCCTGACTGCCACCCACCCCGTGGATCCGGTGCCCCGCCGGGCGGGTTGGGAATCCGGCCGCCCGGTGGTGATCGGAGACAACGTGTGGCTGGGGGCCGGGGCCATCGTGCTGCCAGGGGTGACGATCGGAGATGACAGCGTCATCGGGGCCGGCAGTGTGGTCACAAGGAACATTCCGGAAGGCATGGTGGCGGTGGGCTCCCCGGCCCGGGTTGTGCGGACGGTCACCTGACGACACTGCGGCCCCGGCGATCTCACACCGGGGCCGCAGGCAGCGTCGTGGGTCAGGCCGAAGTGGTGGACTCGGTCTCGACCGCGCCGGTCTTGGACTTCTGCAACCAGTCCTTCCAGGAAACGTTCCAATCCGTGATGCCGTTGCCGAGGTCCTGCGGGCGCCCGGTGTTGCGCACGTCCACGATGTCGCCGATGTTGCTGTTCTGGAAGAGCCAGTAGGCGTTGTCCGTGCTCAATCCGATGCACCCGTGGCTCACGTTCGCGTACCCCTGGGAGCCCACCGACCACGGCGCAGCGTGCACGAACTCGCCGGAGTTGGTGATGCGCATCGCCCAGTTCACGTCCAGGCGGTAGTACTCGGGGTCGTTCTTGGAGGTTCCACCCGTCGCTGCGTCCATCACGACGAAGGGAAGCTTCTCGGTGATGACCTTGATCCCCTGCCGGGTCTCGAAACCGGGCTTGCCGCTGGTGGCCGGGAACTCCTTGATCACCTTGCCGTTCTTCTTGACCGTCATCGTGTGCTTGTAGGCGTTGTAGATCGAGACCATCGAGTTGCCGGTCCGGTAGGCGATCTGCTTGTTCTCAGCACCGTACGCGCCCGGCCCGGCCTTGACTCCCTTCAGCGGCATCGAAACCTCGATGTCGGTCTTCGCCGGCCAGTACTTCTTGGGCCGGAAGACCACGACCTCGTCGGATTCCCAGCTCCATGCACCGGTCACCGGCTGCGAGGTCCTGACCTGCAACTGCTCCTCAACGGCCTTCTTGTTCTTGACGGGCGCGGAGAAGGTCACGCGGATGGGCATTCCGACGCCGACCGTCGCGTCATCGGCCACGCTCACCGCACTGATGGACACCAGTGTCTGCGGGTTCACGGTGCGGATGGTGCGCTCAACCGTGGTCGGGGTGCCCGAGTCGTTCGTCGCGGTCGCTGTGACGGCGTACTTGGCGTTGAAATCCAGCGTTGCCGCCTTGGAGGTCCAAGTGTTCCGTTCGGGGTTGTAGGACCCCTTCATGAGCCCCTTGGGGCCCCTTACGCTGACGTCGGCCAGTGTCCCGTCTTCCGCGACCACCACAAGGGGCTGATTGACGGGTGCCTTGCGGTCCACACTCGGCAGGATCTGCATCGCCACCGCCGCTTCCTCGGGCGACTGGCTGCGCGCGATCAGCGTCGGTCCGCAGCCCGCGGCCAGCAGGGCCGTGGCGGCGACACCGACGAAACCGATGTTCCGTCTGGCTCTTGTCATTCGTACAACCTCACAACGAATCCGGTAGGGGTCCTCTAGATACTCGCGCATGTCCGGCCGACTCAGCGGCCAACACGCCGACTAACCCAGTGTGCCACGCGCCCCCAGGGTTCTAAACCCCCCGAAGGGTCGCCCAAGCGTGAAACCGCTCACGTTGGTCAACCCAAGAAGGGCCGGTTCGACAGTTGCCCGAACTGGCTAGTGCGCGAAGTCCCTGCGGTAGTACTCGAACACCAGTCCGATGATACTCATCATCAGGAATATGATTCCGGCCAGCATCAGCCAGGTGGCGAAGATGAGACCCAGTGCGATCAGCATCGCGCTGAACCCCATCGGCAGTGGCCACCACGAGTGGGGGCTGTAGAACCCGTAGTCGGGGGCCGCCTCGTCCTGGTTGGCGAGTTGGTTGTCCTCCGGCCGGGCATCCAGTCGCTTGGCCGTGTACAGGCTGTAGAACGCGATCAGGGCCATCATGAAACCGGTGAACGCCAGCGCGGTGGTACCGATCCACTCGTGCGACCAGAAGCCGTACACCAGGGCCACGACTGCGAAGAACACGGTTCCCGCAGTGAAGATGTAACCTCCGTGTTTCACTTCTCGACCCCCTTCGGGCCCGTGCCGGCGCCGACGAGGCTGTCCACGACACTCTCAGGCAGCAGCCCCTCCACATCGGAGTGGTGCAGGTCGAAGGCCGGCCGCTCGGAGCGGATGGGGGGCAACACGACGAAGTTGTGCCGTGGCGGCGGGCAACTGGTCGCCCACTCCAGGGATGCTCCCCAGCCCCACGGGTCGTCCTCGGTCACGTTCGGCGCGAACCGCCAGGTCTTGTAGACGTTGTACAGGAAGAACAGCGTGGAGATGCCGAGGATCAGCGCCCCGAAGGAGGAGATCTGGTTGAGCAGGGTGAACCCCTCGTCGGGCAGGTAGTCGGCGTACCGGCGCGGCATACCCTGGGTCCCCAGCCAGTGCTGCACCAGGAACGTGATCTGGAAACCCCAGAACAGCAGCCAGAAGTGGATCTTGCCGAGTCGCTCGTCGAGCATCTTGCCGGTCATCTTCGGCCACCAGTAGTAGAAACCGGCGAACATCATGAACACCACAGTGCCGAAGACGGTGTAGTGGAAGTGGGCGACGACGAACATCGTGTCGGACACCTGGAAGTCCAGCGGCGGTGAGGCCAGCATGACCCCGGTCAGCCCGCCGAACAGGAACGTCACCATGAAACCGAGCGTCCACAGCATCGGTGTCTCGAACGTGATGGATCCACCCCACATGGTTCCGATCCAGTTGAAGAACTTCACACCGGTCGGAACTGCGATGAGCATCGTCATCAGTGCGAAGAACGGCAGGAGCACAGCGCCGGTCACGTACATGTGGTGAGCCCACACCGCCATCGAGAGCGTGCCGATGGCCATGGTGGCGAACACCAGGCCCTTGTAGCCGAAGACCGGCTTGCGGCTGAACACCGGGACGATCTCGCTGGTGATGCCGAAGAAGGGCAGGGCCAGGACGTACACCTCAGGGTGTCCGAAGAACCAGAACAAGTGTTGCCAAAGGATCGCGCCACCGTTCTCCGCGGCGAAGACCACCGTCCCGAACTCGCGGTCGATGAATCCGACGAGCAGTGCTGCGGCCAGGACCGGGAAGACCATCAGGACGATCACCGAGGTGACCAGGACGTTCCAGGTGAACAGCGGCATCCGGAACATGGTCATGCCCGGGGCGCGCATCGTGTAGATCGTGGTGATGAAGTTGACCGACCCCAGGATGGTCCCCAGACCACCCATCGCCAGGCCCAGGTACCACATGTCGGCACCGGAGGACGGGGTGAACGTCTGGCTGCTCAAAGGCGCGTAGGCGAACCAGCCGAAGTCGGCGGCCCCACTGGGCACCAGGAAACTCAGGGATGCCAGCAGCCCACCGAAGAAGAACAACCAGAACGAGAACATGTTCAGCCGGGGGAAGGCCACATCCGGTGCCCCGATCTGCAACGGCATGATCACGTTTCCGAAGCCCACGAACAGTGGTGTCGCGAACAGGAACAGCATGATCGTGCCGTGCATGGTGAACGCCTGGTTGTACTGCGCGTTCGACAGCATCTGCATGCCTGGCTCGGCCAGTTCGGCACGGATCGCCAGGGCCAGCAGTCCGGCGATCAGGAAGAACACGAAGGACAGGATCAGGTACATCTGTCCGATGATCTTGTGATCGGTCGAGGTCAGCCACTTGACGATGGTCTGTCCCCAGCCCTTGCGGCGTTCCTGCTTGGCCGCCTGCTTCGCCGCCTGCTTGACGGCCACATCGTCAGAGGACCTCTGCCCGGGTTCATCGAGGATTGCCATGTTCAGACTCCTTGTGCCGATTCAGTCGCCCTGCCACTGGTCAACTGGCCGAATTGGCCCTTCTCCCGCAACTCCTGCATGTGTGCGTCGAACTCCTCCTGGCTGACGACCTTCACGTTGAACAGCATGCGCGAGTGATCCACCCCGCACAACTCCGCACACTTGCCGCGGAACGTGCCCTCCTTGTTGGGGGTGACCTCGAACACGTTGGTCCGCCCCGGGATGACGTCCAGTTTGAACAGGAACGCGGGCACCCAGAACGAGTGGACCACGTCCGGCGAGGTCAGTTCGAACTTGACCTTCTGGTCGATCGGCAGGTAAAGGGTGGGGTCCTGTCCCGGGGTGCCGATCTCGTAGGTGTTCTCATCCACGTAGTTGAAGATCCAGGACCAGCGCATGCCCACCACGCCGACGGTCAGGTCCTGGTTGTTCTCGACCTTCATGATCTGCGCCTGGTCGCGGGCGGTGAAGAAGAACATCCCGCCGATCATGATCAGTGGGACGACCGTGTACATGATCTCCACCGGCAGGTTGTACCGGACCTGGTCCGGGACTCCGGAGTGGCGGCGCCGGTAGACGATGATCGACCAGAAGATCAGACCCCAGACCAGTGCCCCGACAGCCAGCGCGGCAATCCAGGAACCCTGCCACAGATGCAGCATCCGGTCGGCCTCTTCGGTCGCCGGCGCGGGGAACCCCGCCCGCTTCCAGTCGTCCACGGTGCCCTGGGAGCACCCCGTGAGCAGCAGCGCGGAAACGCCGCCGAGCGCCACGGTTGCCTGTCGCCGGCGACGCCTATCCGCTGTGTTTCGAGTCATCGAGCCCTTCCCAGCCATCGCGCGCACATAGTGCATGGAGCATACAAAGTCCTGTCTCTCCCGTGACAGTAGCGCAATGCTCCCCGGACAACGCCTGTGAGGGGCGGTACGGTCTCGACATGTCGCGTTTCGTCCTGGATTGTGCAGTTCGGCGTCCGGTCACCGGTACGGCCGCGCAATGGCACGCGACCGCCCTGCAGAGGGGCTGGGCCGGGCCCGCGGCCGGCTACCACGAGGGGCGGATCAGCGGTGCCCTACTGGAGCAGAGCACCGCCACCATGGCCGCCCTGTTCGGAGCGCGCAGCGCATGGTTCGCACCGGATTCGGGGGCTGCCCTGCGCGGCGCGGTGGACGATCTGCTGCGCCTGGGCCCCCATGCCTGCCTGGCGACCTCGCAGACCGACCCACTCGCGCTGCAGGACACGCTGCTGTCCGCGGCCCGGGCGGCCGGCGTTCCGGGCTTGGTTCTGCCCGTCGACAGTTCCGCCCGCATCGATCAGGGCGCCCTGACCGATCTGCCGACGCCCGCGATTCTGGCCACCGGCGCCGGCAATCAGGAGATCGGGACGCGGCAGACCGACTTGCGTTCGTGGGCCGAGGACACCGGCTCGGCGCTGGTCCTGGATGCCTCCTGCACGCTTGGCTGGGTGGACACACCCCGGGGATGGTCGCGACTGCTGCTCGACGCGCGTGCCTGGGGTTCTGTCCCCGGCGCGGTGGCCGTGGTCTCGACCGGCTCCCCGCCGGCCGTCGAGTTCGACAACGTGCCAGCCGCGGTGGTGGCCGGTCTGGCCACTGAGCACTGGCTGGCTCACAGCGGCGACGCGGCCCGCACAGTGCGCACCCAGGTGGCCCACATCGCGCGGCAGGCCGCCGCACGCCTGACGGGAGTCGAGATTCGCGGGGGCGGACCTGATGACCTGCCCCACATCCTGAGCATTTCAGTCCTGTATGTGGACGCGGAAGTGGTGCAGAGCCGGCTCGACGCACTCGGCTACGCGGTGGGTAGCGGGTCAGCATGCGCGGCTCGCTCCGGTCAGCCGAGCCACGTGCTCGCCGCGATCGGCGGCCTGACCAGCGGCAACGTCCGGGTCGGGTTGCCGCCCGGACTGCCCGACGAGGTGGTGGCCGGCTTCGTGGATGCCCTGGTCGACGTCGTGGATCAGGTTCGTTCGGAGATGGGGACGCGGGACCTGTGAACGGCCCTCGCATCGTGGACGCGCGCGGCACACTGTGCCCACAGCCGATCGTGGCCCTCGCGAGGGCGGCCAGCACGGCTGAGCGGGGCGCCGAGGTCGTGCTGCTCGCCGACGACCAGGTGGCCCTCACGGATGTCCCGGCATGGTGTCGCATCCGCGGTGCGGCGCTGCAGCAGGTCAGTGAGGAGTCGGGCTACTGGCGATTCGTCATCACAGTGCCATAGGCAGGTCGACGACCGCCGCCAACCGGCGCAGGTACTCCGCCCTGGGGACTTCGACAACGCCCAGGGACGCCAGGTGCTCGGTTCGCCACTGGGTGTCCAGCAGCACCGGTTGTGAAGCCGCCCGCAGTCGCTCGACGAGGGCCACCAGCGCCACTTTGGACGCGTCGGGTGCCACGTGGAACATCGACTCCCCCGAGAAGAATCCCCCGATGTTGACCCCGAACAGGCCGCCGGCCAGCGCACCGGCCGGGTCCCAGCACTCCACGCTGTGGGCGTATCCGCGGCGGTGAAGCTCCAAGTAGACCTGGGCCAGCCCACGGTCGATCCAGCCACCGCGCCGGGCGGGATCCGCACAGTGCCCCACCACCGACTCGAAATCGGCGTCGAAGGTCACCTCGTACCGGCGCACGCTGCGGCGCAGACTGCGCGGGACGCGCAATTCCTCCAGGGGAAGGATCCCGCGCGGGTTCGGCGACCACCACTGGTACCGGTTCCCGCCGCAGGCCATCACGAACAGCCCCTTGCGGTAGCCCGCGATCAACAGGTCGGCATCCACCGCCCTGGAGTAGCCGACCGACTCCCGGTCCTCGATCACCACGTGGCGCATCGAGGCCGCGGCTCTAGTGGAACGAGTCGCCGCAGGCGCACGAACCGGCTGCGTTCGGATTGTCGATCGTGAATCCCTGCTTGTCGATCTGGTCGACGAAGTCGATCGTTGCGCCACCCAGGTACGGCGAACTCATCCGGTCCACAACGACCGTCACGCCGTCGAAATCCACGCGGATGTCCCCGTCGAGGGACCGCTCATCGAAGAAGAGCTGATAGCGCAAGCCGGAGCAGCCACCGGGCTGCACCGCGATCCGCAGGGCCAGGTCGTCGCGACCCTCCTGCGCGAGCAGCGCGGCCACCTTGCTGGAAGCCGCCTCGGTCAGTGTCACACCGCTCACGGATTCCGATGTGGTCGTTTCAGTGCTCATCCGCAGTTCCTTTCACGCGTTCGCCCGGGTCAACCACCATGGCGATGCGGGTATTCCCCAATAGTGTCACAGATCCGGACAACCCCACCCTCGCGCACTCGCACCCGCGGGTACGTCCGCTGAGATCAGCTGCGACGGGTTCTGGTCACACACGTCGCTCTCCAGCCGTGCGGCGGCCGCGGCTGCGGAGTTTGCCCGAGTGGCCTCGGGTAAAAGGGGTCCCGCGCGGCCGCTCCCCCGGGCGCCCGGGGTGACGGCGCTGGCCTGATCCGGCCGCCCGTGCCACCATGGTCGAGTGAGCAAGACCTTCACCGAACCGGAACCGTCCCCCCTGTTGCTGCTGCTGGGGCAGGGCTCCGACCCCTACAGCGAACGCGGGGTTGACTGCCCCGGCGACCTGCCCGCGCCCAGCGACCCGGACCTGGTGCAGCGGGCCAGGGTGGCCAGAGAGGCTCTCGGTGAGCGCGCCTTCGTACTCGGGCACCACTATCAGCGCGACGAGGTGATCCAGTTCGCCGACGTCACCGGCGACTCGTTCAAACTGGCACAGCAGGCCGCCGCCCGCCCGGACAGCGAGTTCATCGTCTTCTGCGGCGTCCACTTCATGGCCGAGAGCGCGGACATCCTGACCACCGACGACCAGGCCGTGATCCTCCCGGACATGGCCGCCGGCTGCTCGATGGCGGACATGGCGGCCGCCGACCAGGTCGAGGCCGCCTGGCGCACCCTGGAAGCCGCTGGTGTGGCCGACCAGACCATCCCGGTGAGCTACATGAACTCCACGGCGGCCATCAAGGCGTTCACCGGGGAGCATGGCGGCACCATCTGCACCTCGAGCAACGCGAAGAAGTCCCTGGACTGGGCGCTCGGCCGCGGCGAGAAGGTGCTGTTCCTGCCCGACCAGCACCTGGGCCGGAACACCGCGGTACTCGGCTTCGGCATGGACCTCGACGACTGTGTGGTCTTCGATCCGCACCGTCCGGGCGGCGGGCTGACCCCCGAGCAACTGCGCAGCGCGCGGATGATCCTCTGGCGTGGACACTGCAGCGTCCACGGCCGGTTCACGACCGAAAGCGTGGACGAAATCCGGGCGAACGTCCCCAACGTTAACGTTCTGGTTCACCCTGAATGTACCCACGAGGTGGTACTCAAGTCGGACTATGTGGGCTCCACGGAGTTCATCGTCAAGACCCTGGCCGAAGCCGAGCCGGGCAGCGCCTGGGCGATCGGCACCGAACTCAATCTGGTCCGTCGGCTCGCGGGCCAGCACCCGGACAAGCGGATCATGTTCCTGGACCGCACGATCTGCTACTGCTCAACGATGAACCGGATCGATCTGCCCCACCTGGTGTGGGCTTTGGAGAGCCTGGCCGAGGACCGCATCGTCAACCGGATCGTCGTCGACAAGCAGACCGCGCACTGGGCCCGGGTGGCCCTCGACCGGATGCTCGCACTGCCCGGCGTGGGAGCAGCCGCGTCGATCAAGTGACGCCGGCTCAAAGTCCGGGGGCGCCCCACACCGGGAACCACCGGGTCATGTCCTTCTCCAACGGCAGGTCATCGGCCAGCAGGTCCCGCAACTGCAGTTCCAGGATGTTGTCCCGGCGCGGTTGTTCCAGCGGGGCGAACGGGTAGAACGTCCCCCGCTTGTACAGGTAGACCACGGCGAAGGACTGTTCGGCGCGCTGGAAGCCGACCAGTGAGCACAGCAGCTGGGGCCCGAACCCGGCGTCCTGGATGGAGACGTTGACCGCGTGCAGGCCGTTGACGACATCGGTCACATCCTGGGCCCTGATGGTCAGCCAGGTGTAGCCGAACGCGTCCTGACTGACCTCGAGGTCCGGCTCCGAGGTGGCGGTGAGCAGTTGCTCGACATCGGCGACCACATCCGAGAAGGCCTTGCCCTCCGGGGCCCGGAAGGCCACCGATCCGCTGCCTGCCGGCGTCACGCCGAGGCTGGCCTGCAGCGTGATCGCCGCCGATGGAATGGCGAACAGATTGTCGAGATTGGGCCGCGGCGGCTTGCTGCGCCCCATAAGGGAGTCGAACAGGCCCATCAGGAGCCCAGTTGGGTGGAGATCTTCGCCAACTGCTCCAGCCGTTGCTCCAGCGGAGGGTGGGTCGAGAACAGTGCAGCGAGGCTCTTGCCGCCGGACAGAGCGGGGGCGAAGTAGAAGGCGTTGAACGGCTCGGCCTCACGCAGATCGCGGGTGGGGATGGCGGCCATGTCCCCGGTCACTTTCTGCAGCGCGCTGGCCAGGGCACTCGGCCGCCCGGTCAGCAGCGCTCCGGCCCGGTCGGCGCTCAACTCCCGGTACCGCGACAGCATCCGGGTGAGCAGGAAACTCACCGCGTAGACCAGCACCGAAACCGCCAGGACGGCCAGTCCGACCAGTGCGCTGTTCTGGTCCCGGCGGTTGCCGAAACCTCCCCACAAAGCCATACGGGTCAGGAATCCGGCCGCCACTCCGGCCACGGAGGCGATCGTCATCACGAGCACATCCCGGTGGGCCACGTGTGACAACTCGTGGGAGAGCACCCCCTCCAGTTCCTCCTCGTCGAGACGGCGCAGCAGTCCGGTGGTCACGCACACGACCGACCGGTTCGGGCTGCGACCAGTGGCGAAGGCGTTGGGCATGTCCACGTCCGCGACCGCGACCCGCGGCTTGGGCATCTCGGCCATCGCGCACAGCCGATCGACGATCCCGTGCAATTGCGGGGCCTGCTCGGCACTCACCTCTCGCGCACCCATGGAATGCAGTGCGATCGAGTCCGAGAAGTACCACTGGGCGAACAAGAGTCCGCCTGCCAGTACCAGCACGAAGGCTGCACTGAACCCGATCGCGATCAGCACCGCTATGAAGACCACGTACAGCAACCCGAGCAGGAACATCGTGCCCGTCATGCGAGCGGTCAGGCCCTTGTCCGATGCGTACCGGGACTTCATGGCATCCAGTCTCCCATGCCGGGGGGTCCGCCCCCAGTCCCCGCGGTAAGCCCTCGGCGAAGCACGCGGTGCGCGCGGGTCCCAGTCTGGTCAGTCAGGGATCAGTCCCTCGTCGGTCAGCAGAGCCCGGACCTCCTCCACGGTGGCACCCGCCGGGGGGAGGACCACGTCGGAGGTGACGAGCGCCTCGTCGGAGACTCGCTCAGCGCTGCTGCGCACACTGTCCAGCAGGGCCGCCAGGGCTGCCGGGAAGAGTCGCTCGTCGGCCAACGCGGCCTCGAGTGCGTCGTCGAGTTCGTTGATGCGCGCCAGTGCGCTGTCGGGCAGTTCGAACTGGCCTTCCCCCATGATCCGGACGATCATCGCTGCTCCTCAGCCCTCTCCCGTGGTCGGTGTCTGCGGCGGTTGCGCTCCGGACTCAACGGCCGGTGCCTCGGGCGCCTCGACTGCCGCCGGTGCAGTTCCACCGGACAGTTCGGCCTTCATCGCCGCCAGGGTGTCCTCGACCTCACTGGTGCTGGCCATCCGCTCCAGTTCGGCCGTGATCGAGTCCTTGCTGGTGCCGGTGGCATCCTCCAGCGCCCCGGAGGCGACCAGTTCGTCGATCGCCCCGGCCCGGGCCTGCATGGCCTGGGTCTTGTCCTCGGCACGCTGGATCGCCAGACCGACGTCACCCAGTTCCTCGCTGATACCGGAGAACGCCTCGTTGATCTTCGTCTGTGCCTCTGCCGCCGAATAGGTGGCCTTGATGGTCTCCTTCTTGGTCCGGAAGGCCTCGACCTTGGCCTGCAGACGCTGAGAGGCCTGCGTGAGCTTCTCCTCCTGGTCCTGCAGCGTCGCCAGTTGCACGTGCAGATCGTTCAACTGCAAGGTGAGCCCGCTGCGCCGGGTCAGTGCCTCCCGGGCCAGGTCCTCGCGCCCGCCAGCCAGCGCCGCCTTCGCCTGCGACTCCAGCTTGCTGGACTGCTGATCGAGCTGGCTGATCTGCAGTTCGAGGCGCTTGCGCGAGGTCGCGACATCTGCCACCCCCCTGCGCACCTTCTGGAGCAGTTCGAGTTGCTTCTCGTAGGAGTAGTCCAGGGTCTCGCGGGGATCCTCCGCCCGGTCCAGGGCCTTGTTCGCCTTTGCCTTGAAGATCATCGTGAAGCGCTGCCACATCCCCATCGGGTCATTCCTTCCCTAGCCCTCTGCCTGCGGCCAGCCTAGGGGGTGGGGCCGGGACCGCGCATCCGTCGTACAGTTGCTGGCATGTTCGGACTGGGCAGGAAGACCTCGGATGCCGCTGCGGGCGCGGACGAGCAGGACCAGCCCGCCACCGGCAAGGGTCGCCCCACCCCGACCCGCCGGGAGGCGGAGGCGGCCCGGCGGGAGGCACTCAAGGGACCCAGCGATCCCAAGGCCCGCCGCAAGCAGGAGCGCGAACAGGTTCGCCAGCAGCGTATCGCCGCCCGTGAGGCGCTCATGGCCGGTGACGAACGGGCGCTGCCACCGCGCGACGCCGGACCGGTCAAGCGGACCGTCCGCGACTACATCGATGGCCGCCGCACGCTGGCCGAGTACTTCGTCCCGGTGGCGGTGGTCGTGCTGGTCGTGGGACTGTTCCGCACCCCGCAGATCCAGGTCATCGTCTCCTTCATCTGGTTCCTCATGCTGGCCCTGCTCGTGGTGGACATGACGGTCCTGATAGTGCGGATGAACAACCTGCTCAAGAAGCAGTTCCCCGATCCCGCCGAGCGCAAGGGGGCGATCTTCTACGGGACCATGCGGGCACTGCAGATCCGCCGGTTGCGCCTGCCCCCGCCCAAGGTCCGTCCGGGCGGTCGGCCGGTGAAACCGAAGACGAAGTGAGCGCCCCGCCCTGCCGCGCGCAGTCAGCCACGGGATGTGGCCGATGAGCTACCGGTGGCAATACCCCAGCGGCGAGCACTCCCCGGTCTTCCCGACCCAGGCCGACGCCGAGACCTGGATCGGTGAGATGTGGCGCAGCCTGCTCGCCGACGGAGTGCAGGAGGCGAGTCTGCTCGAGGAGCAGCGCGTCGTGTACGGACCGATGAGCCTGCGCCCCGACTCCTGAACGGGCAACGGCGCGTGCCCCACGTGCCCCACGCAGACGCCGCAGGGTCGCACAATGGGTGCATGGGGATCACTAGCAGCGCATTGAGCAAGGCCCGGGCGGCCGTCTCCAAGACGCAGGCCGACGTCGATGAACTCAAGGCCGACCAGGCCGGGGCACAGACGAAACTGAAACTGCTCCAGACAGGTGACAAGGCGGTCGACACGCTCACCCAACCGTTCGCGGACCAGGCCGGTGCCCTGCGGCAGCGCTCGGAGGCCGCGGTGTCAGCAGCACAGGCGGACCTCGATGAGATCAGTGCTCGGCTCGAGGTCGCGAGGACCAAGCACAACCTGGCGGTCAAGGCTCTGGAAACCCTCGAGAGTGTCACCGACGACTGACCGTCACCACGGGGTGGGGGTGGCGCAAGAACTGCCAGTCCCGGTGGTTCTTCGGGTGGTCGCGAGCATCGGGGCGACGGTGGTGACCACCGTCGGGCTGGGCCTGGCGCCCGCGGACGCCACCACCCACCGCTTCTGGTCCTACTGGACGGGTGGCCCGCAGTGGACGTACTCCAGCAACGGGCCGGGCTCCCGCATTCCGCCTACCGACTCGGTGGAGGGATGGCACTTCGTCGTCTCCCCCGACGGCGGATCAGCGTCGACGCCCCCCGGCACGGCCAGCGACTACGCCACCCTGTGCCCCGCGCAGCCGACCTCCCCCACCGGCAAGAAGCGGGTGGCGGTGGTCATCGACTTCGGTCCAGCCGGAATCGCCCCTACCGGCGACACCCCACCCGCGACCATCGTCGAGTGCGTCACTGCCGCCGAGAATGCCAACGGACTGCAGGTTCTGCGCAAGGTCGCCCGGTTGCGCTTCGATGCCGGCGGTTCGCTCTGTGGGGTGGCCGGGTATCCGAGGCTGGAGTGTCCGGGCGATCAGGCGGCCCCGACCGACCGGATGACCCCGTCGCTCCCGCCGACGTCGGACCCCACGCCCCTCCCACCCCGACCGACCCGGCCGGCTGACTCCGCGCCGGCCGAAGAAGCCGAGCCGGACCCCGACCCCAGCCGCGCGTCCGACGACCCGGCCTCTCCCACCCCCACCGCGACGACCAGCGGGCCCGGTCAAGCGGTGCCGGTTGAGATCCCGGCCAGTCCCGACGCACCTGCTGCGACCGGCTCGTCCGTTCCCCCCTGGGTCGCGGCGATGGGGACCGCGATGATCGCCGTCCTGCTCGCGCTGGCCTACCTGGTACGACGGGGCAGGCCGTAACGAATCGACGGCTTCACCCCGGCGCCCGGTCCGGGGAGCCGTGGCCCGTGCAACCAGATCATGTCCGGACAGATCGGGGGCGGCGCTGGTGGTCAGGGCCAAGTTCGGCTTGCGGCGGGTTGTCCTGCCGGCCTGGTCCGCCCGGATTGGATGGGCTGGGTCGCCCGAGCCGCTGGACCACCCACACACACCCGGTGGGCACCGTCTTCCGAGTCCGTCCGGCCGCTGGGCACACTACATACATGGCCAGTACTGTCGCCGAGCGCACGCAAACCGCCCGGCAGATCGTCGCGTCGATGCGAGTGAGGCAGCCGGCTGTCACCCGCCCACCGGGACCCAGCGGGCTGCACGCCGCCCTGCAGTTGCTGACCGGTCGACAGGCACCTCACGAGTTCTTCGCCGGACTGGCCGCGTTGCACCAGCCGGTCGTCCATCTCAAACTCGGCGGCGACCACGTGAACGTGCTCTTCTCCCCCGAAGCCATCTGGCAGGTCTTCGTCACGCAGGGTCGCCACACCCGCAAGAGCCAGGTCCTGCAGATGACCCGTCCGCTCCTCGGCGATGGCCTGCTCACCTCGGACGGGCCCGAGCACCTGGGTCATCGGCGGGCGATCCAACCGCTGTTCCACCACGAGCGCATCGCCGGCTACGTGACGCAGATGGCCGCAGCTGCCGAAGCGACGGCCGCCGAGTGGACGCCCGGCCTCCAGGTCGATCTGTCTCAGCAGATGTCGGCACTGACCCTCGACGTGGTCGGCCGCACCATCTTCGGGGTGGACCTTCGCGGCGAGGCGACGTCGTTCGCCACCGCGCTGGACACAGTGCTGGCGTCCTTCGCGCGCGGTCCCGGGCTGCTGAGCAACCCGTTGTCCGCGGTGCCGACGCCGCGTCGCCTGCGCGAGATCGCCGCCATCGAGTCACTCGATGCCATCGTCAACGAACTGATCACCGAGCGACTGCGCACAATCTCCGGGGGTGGGATCGGTAACGACCTGCTCACTCTGCTGCTGACCGCGACGGACCCCGACGGGAACCCGGCGTTCACCCGCGACGAGGTCCGCGATGAGGCGATGACGCTGGTACTGGCCGGGCACGAGACCACCGCCCTCGCCCTCACCTGGTCCTGGCATCTGTTGACCCACAACCCGCATGCTCGCCACTGGCTGGAAGCCGAACTCGAGACGCTGGGCGACCGCCCGATCACCGCAGCGGACCTTCCCCGGCTCCCCCGCACCTACGCCGTCGTCGCCGAGTCGATGCGACTGTACCCGCCGGCGTGGATCCTGGGTCGCTGGGTCGACAAGGATCTGCGGGTGACCGGCTGGGATCTGCCGCGCGGCAGCATCGTGCTGGCCTCCCAGTTCGCCCTGCACCGCGACGCCCGGTTCTGGCCCGGCGCGCTCGAGTTCCGCCCGCAGCGCTGGCTGGGCGCGGACGGCGCATTCGACGAGCGCGTCCCCGGCGTGCCACGCGGCGCGTGGTTCCCCTTCGGCTTCGGCTCCCGTCGCTGCATCGGCGAACACTTCGCCTGGACCGAGGCGGTGGTGGCGCTCGCGACCCTGGCCAGGAATTGGTACCCCGAGGTACAGTCGCCGGCCGACCCTGCGGCGATGTCGGCCATCACGCTGCGCCCGGCCGCACCGATGCCGGCCGTGATCCGCAGCAGGCGGGCATGATCAGCGACTGGTGGCGGGAGGTCGGCGACACCCCCGAGCCGAGCAGTCCGGTGCTGCTGATCGTGGTCGCCGACGATCCGGGGGCGGTGTCCACGCTGCCCGCGGACTTCGGGCAGCAGTGGCTGGCCGCGACCCTGGACGGGGCAACGCCGACCGCCCGCCTGGCCGATCGCCTCCGCGTGCAGATCCACCACGCGCAGTCCCCCGAGATCCCTGATGGCCACGACCTGCTGCTGCTCGCCGACGCCGGACGCGGGCTCACCACCTTGGCGGCCCAGATCGCCTGCACGGAACTGCCGGCCGAACCACAGTTGGTCACCGGCTTCGGCAGCGGCATCAGTGACGTCCAATGGATGTCAAAGGTCGGGTCCGTTCGCGATCGAGCCCGTGATGCCGAATCGCCCCCCGCGCCGTTGGGCCTGCTCGCCGCCATCCTGGAGCAGGCGGCGGATCGGGGACTGCCCACACTCATGGATGGCGCGGTGTCAGCAGCGGCGGCCGTGCTGGCGGACCGCCTTCCGCCCCTGCAGGTCCCGGCGGTCGGCCGGGAGCCCGCGCAACATCAACTGCTCGACCGGCTGAACCTCGGGGGCTGGGGCGGCATGGGCATCGACCCCGGACTGGGACTGGGTTCGTTGAGCGGACTTGCGATGCTCCAGGTGGCCCTACTCGTCGCGGACGTGTGAGGGCACGAACGGCATTTTCACAACCTCCGACGCCAATCGCCGGCCGCGAACCATGACGTCCAGTTGATCCCCGACCGTGACCGAGCTTTCGACCCGGGCCAGGGCGATGCCGCATCCCAGCGTCGGGGAGAAAGTCCCGCTGGTGGTCTGCCCGACCTCCGCATCACCGGAATGCACGGACATCCCGGCGCGGGGAACTCCCCGATCGAGCACTCGCAGACCGACCACTTTGCGCTCACGGGCGGTTCGCACATAGGCGTCCCGGCCGACGAACTCCCCCTTGTCGACCGCCACCGCCCAGCCGACGGCCGACCAGCGGGCCGGCACATCGGGCAGCAATTCGTGCCCGTGCAGGGGGTAGCCCATCTCCGTGCGCAGGGTGTCACGGGCACCCAGCCCGCACGGCACGGCACCGGCTGCGGTCACCGCATCCCACACCCCCGCCGCCTGCTCGGCCGGGACCAGCAGTTCCACACCCCGTTCACCGGTGTAGCCGGTACGGCAGACGGTGGTCGGCACACCCGCGACGGTGGCCTTACCGAAGGCCATGTAGTCCAGCGAGGGAACCCCGAGAGCGGCCACCAGCGCATCCGCGTCAGGCCCCTGTACCGCCAGGATCGCCGTCTGCCGGGTGACGTCGGCCACTTCCAGCCCCACGGCTTCGATCCGGTCGGCGACCGCCGAGCAGTTGGCTGCGTTCGGGATCAGCAGGAAATCCTGCTCGCCGACCCGGTACGCGATGAGGTCGTCGACCACGCCGGCCTGCTCGTTCAGGACCAGGGTGTACTGGGCCTGACCGTCGGTGATGCGGCGCAGGTCGTTGCTGAGCACGGTGTTGAGCGGTGCCAGCGGGCCCCGGACCGTCAGCGTGCCCAGGTGCGATACGTCGAAGACCCCGACCGCCCCACGGACCGTGTTGTGCTCGGTGAGCACGCCCGCGTATTCGATCGGCATGGACCAGCCCGCGAAATCGGCGAACTTGGCCCCGGCGGCGACGTGTCGGTCATGTAGTGGCGACAGGATCGGCATTGCCCCACGCTATCCGGTGTCCGGGCCGCATAGGGTTGTCGCGTGAACGAAGGAGGTCGCCCATGACGACGCTTAGGATCAGCGACGGCGATGTCACATCCGCCCGCGCGCAGGTGCTCGTGGTGGGGGTGACGAAGAGCAACGGCGACCTGCAGATCATCAGCGGGGCCCTGCCGGCGCAGGTGCGACGCAGCCTGATCCAGGCCCTCGACAGCATCGGCTGCAGCGGCGAACCGGGCCAGACCTGGCGGATTCCGGCGGCCGAGCCACTGAAAGCCCGCTCGGTGGTCGCGGTCGGCATGCTCGCCGATCCGGATGCGTTCGCCGTGCGCGAGGCCGCCGGCGCCGGAATCCGCGCGGCCGGCACCGCGAAGAGCGCCGTTGTGGCGCTGCCCAGCCCCAACCAGCGGATGCTGGCCGCGGTGTGCGAGGGCTCGCTGCTCGGCGCACACCTGCCTCTGCGGGTCTCCGGGTCACCCGGCGCCGCACCAGTTGCGACCATCACAGTCGCCACCACCGCCCCGCGCTCCGCACGGACCGCGGTCAAACGCAACTCCGTGGCCGACACCAGCGCCACGGCGCTGGCCCGCGACCTGGTCAACGAGCCACCCGTCACCTTGACCCCGGTCGCGTTCGCCGCCAGAGCCAAGCAGGAGTGCAAGGGCCTCCCGGTCAAGGTGACCGCCTGGGACCCCGAGCGCCTGCGCCGGGAGTCCATGGGCGGGATCGTCGCGGTCGGTCAGGGCTCCGCCAATCCGCCCCGGTTGGTCCATCTCGAGTACGCCCCCAAGGGCGCCAAGCGCCACCTGGCCTTCGTGGGCAAAGGGATCACGTTCGACTCCGGCGGCCTGTCACTCAAACCCGCCAAGGCGATGGAGACCATGAAGTGCGACATGGCCGGGGCCGCCGCCGTGCTCGCCGCGACCCGGACCATCGCGGAACTGGAACTTCCGGTGCGTATCAGCGCCTACCTGGCCTGTGCGGAGAACATGCCGGGCGGCGGTGCGCAGCGGCCCGGCGACGTGATCACCATGCGCAACGGCAAGACCGTCGAGGTGCTGAACACCGATGCGGAGGGCCGCTTGGTGATGGCCGACGCCCTGGCCCTGGCCGCGGAGGCGAACCCGGATCTGATCGTGGACGTGGCCACGTTGACCGGCGCCCAGATGATCGCGCTCGGCACGGAGGTGGCGGCGGTCATGACGAACAGCGCCACGCTCGCCGAACAGGTCAAGCAGTCGGGCGACCAGGTCGGCGAACGGTTCTGGCCGATGCCCCTGCCCGACGCGTTGCGGGCCAGTCTCAAGTCCCCGGTCGCGGACTTGAAGAACATCGGCGAGCAGTACGGCGGGATGCTGGTTGCCGGGCTGTTCCTGAGCGCTTTCGTGCCCGAAGGGCAGGCGTGGGCCCACCTGGACATCGCCGGTCCCGCCTTCAACGAGTCCGCCGCTCGTGGTTTCACCCCCAAGGGTGGAACGGGGTTCGCCGCACGGACACTGATCCAGCTCGCACGCGGCGAGACCGGATAGGACGTACGGGTGGCCCACGGGGCGGGTCTGCTGAGAGGATGCCAAGAGGAACGACGTGAGGAGAGACGTGTCCGAGGACCTGTTTGACATCGTGATCCTGGGTGGTGGCAGCGGTGGGTATGCGTGCGCCCTGCGTGCCTCACAACTGGGAAAGAGCGTCGTCCTGATCGAGGAGGACAAGGTCGGGGGCACTTGCCTGCACCGGGGCTGCATCCCGACGAAGGCACTGCTGCACGCGGCCGAGGTCGCCGACGCCACGCGCGAGAGCGCGGCCTTCGGGGTACAGGCCACCCTGCAGGGCATCGACATGGCGGCGGTCAACAAGTACAAGGAATCGGTGGTCAACCGCCTCTACAAGGGGCTGCAGGGCTTGGTCAAGGGCCGGTCCATCACGTACGTCACCGGTACCGGCAAGCTCGTCGAGCAGGACGCCGTCGAGGTCGACGGCCGGGTGTACCGGGGGCGGGCGGTCGTGCTGGCCACCGGTTCCTACGCACGCTCCCTGCCCGGACTGGAGATCGGCGGGCGCATCATCACCAGCGATCAAGCCCTGGAGATGGACTGGGTGCCCAAGACGGCGATCGTGCTCGGGGGCGGCGTTATCGGTGTTGAGTTCGCCAGCGTCTGGCGTTCCTTCGGTGCCGACGTCACCATCGTGGAGGCACTGCCGAGACTGGTTCCGGCGGAGGACGAGGCCTGCTCGAAGGCACTTGAGCGGGCCTTCCGCAAGCGCAAGATCGCGTTCCACACCGGGGTGAGGTTCTCCGGGGCCAGCCAGACCGACGACGGCGTCACGGTGACCCTCGAGGACGGCACCTCCCTCAGCGCCGATGTTCTGCTCGTGGCCGTCGGCCGCGGGCCGCGCACCGACGGGATCGGGTACGAGGAGATCGGCGTGACCCTCGACCGCGGTTTCGTCCCCGTGGACCACAACCTGCAGACCAACGTGCCCAGCATCTACGCGGTGGGAGACATCGTCCCCGGCCTGCAACTGGCCCATCGGGGGTTCGCACAGGGCATCTACTTGGCCGAGCACCTGGCCGGACTGAACCCAGCACCGATCGATGAGGCCGGAATCCCTCGCGTCACCTACTGTGAGCCCGAAGTGGCTTCCGTCGGCTACACGCAGGCCCAGGCCGCCGAGAAGTTCGGCGAGATCGAGGCGTACGAGTACAACCTGGGCGGCAACGGCAAGAGCCAGATCCTGGGGACCACCGGTTTCATCAAACTGATCCGGCAGAAGGACGGCCCGGTCGTGGGTGTGCACATGGTCGGCAGCCGGGTGGGGGAACTGATCGGCGAAGGACAGCTGATCTACAACTGGGAGGCGTACCCCGAAGACGTCGCGGCTCTCGTGCACGCCCATCCCACCCAGAACGAGGCCATGGGTGAGGCCCATCTCGCCCTGGCCGGCAAGCCGCTGCACGCGCACGCCTGAACCAAAGGAGACATTATGGCGACACCGGTCACCATGCCCCAGCTCGGTGAGAGCGTCACTGAGGGAACCGTCACTCGATGGCTGAAGCAGGTCGGCGACCACGTCAGCGCCGATGAGCCGCTACTGGAGGTCAGCACTGACAAGGTGGACACGGAGATCCCCTCCCCCGCCACCGGCGTGCTCACCGAGATCCGGGCTCAGGAAGACGATGTGGTCGAGGTCGGCGGCGAGCTGGCGATCATCGCCGACGCCTCCGAGGCGGCGGCCGCTCCGTCCGCTCCGGCGGCGGCACCGGAACCGGCTCCCCAGGCACCATCCGTCCCAGCACCCGCGGCGGCCCCAGCACCCGCGGCGGCCCCAGCACCCGCGGCGGCCGGCGTCAACGTCGAACTACCCGCTCTCGGCGAGAGCGTGACTGAGGGCACGGTGACCCGCTGGCTCAAACAGGTCGGTGACGAGGTCGCCGTCGATGAGCCCCTCCTCGAGGTCAGCACCGACAAGGTGGACACCGAGATCCCGTCCCCCGCAGCAGGGGTCCTCACCGAGATCCGGGTCAGCGAGGACGAGACCGTCGAGGTCGGATCAGTACTGGCCGTGATCGGCGCGGCAGGTGTCGGCACGCCCGCCCCCGCGGCACCAGCCCCCGCAGCACCAGCCCCCGCGGCACCAGCCCCCGCAGCACCTGTCGCCCCGGCCCCACCGCCAGCACCGGCACCGGTCCCACCGCCATCGGCCCCCGCGGCACCGGTCCCACCGCCATCGGCCCCCGCGGCACCGGCGGAGCCGGCATACGTGACACCCATCGTGCGCAAACTCGCCGGCGAACAGGGCGTTGACCTGTCCACCGTCAAGGGCACCGGTGTGGGCGGCCGAATCCGCAAGCAGGACGTGCTTGCGGCTGCTGCCGCCGCCAAGGCGCCTGCCCCTGCACCTGCGCCTGCGCCTACGCCTGCGGCACCGGTGTCCGCCCCGGCAGCACCGGCACCCGCAGCGGCGGACCTGACACACCTGCGTGGACGCACTGAGCCCATGAGCCGACTGCGCCGGATCATCGCGACCCGCATGGTGGAGTCACTGACCGTCTCAGCTCAGTTGACCACCGTGGTGGAGGTCGACGTCACTCGCATCGCGCAGTTGCGCAACCGCGCGAAGAACGAGTTCTACGCCAGGGAGGGCGTGAAGCTGACGTTCATGCCGTTCTTCGCGAAGGCTATCTGCGAGGCGCTCAAGCAGTTCCCGAGCCTCAATGCCTCCATCGACACCGAGGCGGGCACCGTGACCTACCACGACGGTGAACATCTGGGAATCGCGGTCGACACCGAGCGGGGACTGCTCGTTCCGGTCCTGCGCAATGCCGGCGACCTCAATCTCGCTGGACTCGCCCGCAAGATCGCGGACCTGGCCGAGCGCACCCGCACCAACCGGGTCAGCCCGGACGAGTTGTCCGGCGGGACCTTCACGCTGACCAACACCGGCAGCCGGGGCGCCCTGTTCGACACACCGATCATCAACCAGCCCGAGGTGGGGATCCTGGGAACCGGCGCGGTGGTGAAACGTCCCGTAGTCGTCAGCGACGACACCGGAACGGATTCGATCGCCATACGTTCGATGGTGTTGCTGGCGCTGACCTACGACCACCGGCTGGTGGACGGCGCGGACGCCGCGCGCTTCCTGTCGCTCATGAAGACCCGCCTGGAGGCCGGGGAGTTCGAGTCCGGCCTGTAGGGCTCCTTCGCGCCGCTGCCGAGATTGCGCGGTCGCGGCGCTGCGTGACGCTTGGCGACGGCGAGCCTGGGCGGGGGCCGCCCTGCGGATCACCCGGGACGCCAGGATGGAGCGTGTGGTCCGCGTTCTCACGCAAGGCCGGCTACTGCCCGACCGAACAGCACCACCCCGAAAGCCGCCGTGAGCAGTCCCATCACGCGGGCTTCGTTGCGCATGAGCACTGCATGCATCCGATCGAGCACCCTGGCAGCCCGGTCACCGCCCACCCGCAGAGCCACTGGAGGCAGCCATACCGGCAGGAGCACGCACGCGAACAGGAAGGCGATCACGCACGCATCGGCCCACACTGGCGCGGCGCTGACGGTCACCAGATGCAGTGCCGGGATCACGAGCACGATCGAGGAGACATCCGTCACCGACATGGATGCGGCCACGCCCGCGAACGACACCGGAGAGGCGTGCTCGGAGTAGCCACTCAGCTTCTGGCCCACCCGCCCGTCGAGCCGGCGGCCGCCCAGCCACAGCCACCCGGACACGGCCAGCAGGACCACACCCGCCAGCAGTTCCACCGCGAAGACGCGCGGGCCCGCGGAACCGGTGTGCGCATCCGGGAGTTGGCTCAGTCCCAGCAGCCCCAGGGCGAATATCACCGCGAACACACAGGCTGCGCCAAGAATCACCGCGAGCGAGCGGGGACGTCGCTGCGGCCCCGAAACCACCAGCATCTGCAGTCCGAACAGGGTGGGGGTGAACGCAGCACCGACCGCCAGTGGGAAGACGGCAGCCAGCAACTGCCACATGAACAGCCACGCTAGCGACTGGTGAGCCGGGTTGCGCAACGTGCAGAACGGACCAGACTGGGGTGTATGCGAGTCGGCGTCACTGGCGCTTCGGGCCTGATCGGATCGGCGCTGTCCACGCACTTGACGGCGACTGGACATCACGTTGTGGCGTTGGTGCGTGGGCCTGCGCAGGCCGCCAGCCAGATCGCGTGGCGGCCGGGTACCAGGCTCGACCCGGCACTGCTGGAAGGACTCGATGCCATCGTGCACCTGGCCGGCGCCGGGGTGGGTGACAAGCGGTGGACTCCTGCCTACAAGGAGATCATCCGGGCCAGTCGGGTGCAGGGAACCCGAACCATCGCCGAGGCGATGGGGAGAGCCACCGATGGCCCCCGGGTCCTGGTGTGCGGATCGGCCATCGGGTACTACGCGGACACGGGCGGGCGACTCACCGACGAGAGCGGACCGGAAGGCGACGGGTTCCTGGCAGGTGTCGTGAGGGACTGGGAGGCCGCTGCGGCCCCGGCTGCCGATGCCGGCCTGCGCATCGCGTTCGCCCGCACGGGCCTGGTCGTCTCCTCCCGGGGTGGCGCCTGGCAACGCCTGTTCCCCCTCTTCCGCGCCGGCCTCGGCGGCAGGCTGGGCTCCGGGCGGCAGTACTGGTCGCCGATCTCGCTCAATGATGAGGTGCGGGCCCTCGCGTGGCTACTTGCCCACGACGTGAGCGGTCCGGTGAACCTGGTGGGACCGGACCCGCGCACGAATGCCGAGATCACCCGGGTCATGGGCCAGGTCCTCCGGCGGCCCACCATCCTGCCGGTCCCGGCCTTCGCCCTGAAGGCGGTGCTCGGTGAGTTCGCCGGGGAGACCCTGATCAGCCAGCGCATCCAACCTGGTGTGCTGCAAGCCGGGGGCTTCACCTGGGAGCAGCCTGACGTCCGTTCGATGATCGAGTGGGCCCGTCGTTCGTCAGACGTGGCCTAGCCTAGGCGCAGATCCGCAGTTCCCGCGGCAGGGACCACAACTGATGCCTGTCGCCACTCTGCCGCCAGCCGATCCGCAGGTCCGGCCGACCGGATGCCGCGGGATGCCCTGCGAAGGGGTCGACCAGGTCCCAGTCCGACCCCACCCCGGACAGTAGGGCACGTCCATGCGTGTCCAGCGACACCGCCCGACGAAGTCCGCCGACCCAGAGGCCGGCCCGATGCACGGCACGGACCGCCCCGACCAGTCCGTCGCACCCCGATGGACATAGCCCCGGTTCGCCGTACTCGCACGCGAACGCGTTGCCCATCGGGGTCACGGACAGCAGGGGCCGCAGGTGCGCGTGTCGTACCCGCGACAATTCCTCCAGCAGGCTGGACAACTCCACGTCGAACTCGGTGATGGTCGGCATGTCACTACCTTGCCCCCGGATCCGGCATCGCGAGTTGGTTGTCCACAGCCGGACCCCGCCGCTCCTGTGCGGTTGAGGCCGGCGCGGCCTAACCTGAGGGGGTGTCCGCACCGCCCGCAACCGCCCTGCAGATCCGTCGACTCGGACGCGTCGACTATCTGCAGGCATGGGACCTGCAGCAGCAGATCCATGCGGCTGTAGTTGCCGGGGACCAGCCGGACACCTTGTTGCTGCTCGAACATGAGAGCGTGTACACGGCCGGCCGGCGTACCCAGCCCGAAGACCGGCCTGTGGACGGAAGTCCCGTCATCGACGTCGACCGGGGTGGGCGCATCACCTGGCACGGGCCGGGGCAGATAGTCGGCTACCCGATCGTGCGCCTGCCCGAGCCCTTGGATGTCGTCGGCCACGTGCGCCGCCTGGAGGAACTGCTCATCCGGACCTGCGGGAGGTTCGGCGTCATCGGTGAGCGCATCGACGGCCGCAGCGGGGTCTGGGTGGTCGGGCCCAATCCGCCGCGGAAGATCGCCGCGATCGGGGTCCGGGTGTCCCGGGCCGTCACGATGCACGGATTCGCCCTCAACGTGGACTGCGACCTGAGCGCCTACGAGCGCATCGTGCCCTGCGGCATCCGGGATGCGGGCGTGACATCCCTGGCGATCGAGACCGGGCGCGTGGTGAACCTGCCGGCCGTGCTCGATGAGATCTGCGCACAGGCCACTGTCCTGCGGGGCCCGGAAGAGCGCGGGTGAGGACGCTCGGGGCCCTCGCCGCGGCATTGGTCTGGACCGCCTGCTGGCTGATCCTGCCGGCATCCTGGTGGTTCAACACGCGCATCCTCGACGAGGATGCCTTCACCGGCACGATGCGGCAGGCGCTGCTGAACGACGGCGTCCAACAGCAGATCACAGCCAGGGCGACGTCGCAGGTGATCGACCAGACCCGCCGTTTCCTGCACACCACCCTGCCGGCGGTCTCAGTCGGCACCGACGCCTTGCTGGTGCAGGCCGAGCCGGTTGTCACCGGGCTGGTCGGCGAGGCGGTGGCTTCCAAGCCGGGTGAGCAAGCGATGCTGGCGACGTCCCGGCAGGCACATGCGTTCTTCCTGGCCTGGCTGGACCAGGACAGCCTGGGGCAGCCCGGCCTGCGAACTGACCTGGGTGAGGGCACGGCCCGGTTCGACCTCGATGAACTGCTCACCGGACAGCACATCAGCATCGGTCCGTTGCAGGTCCCGCTCGATGTCCTGGACCTGCCCGGCCTCGACGTCCCGGTGCCGATGCCCCCGGACTGGATGCGCATCCCGCTGACCGTTCTGCGTTGGGCGTGGATCCCGGCCCTCACCGGCATCGCCCTGTCCACGGCCGCTCTGCTGGCGCTGGGACCGCGACGACTGCGTGGGCTGGCGATCGCCAGCGGTTCGACCGCTGTGCTCTGCGCGGGCTCAGTCGTGTTCGCCCAGAACTTCCCAGCCCTGTCCGGGTCGGGCTCATCGGACGCGGGGATCACCATTGGGGTGCTGACGCCACTGGTCCAACCGCTGCTCACGGCCTACGCCTGGCTGACCGCCGCGATGGCCATGGTCGCGGTCCTGGCCTGGCTGGGGGATCGTCACCGCCTGGTCGGCAACCGTCCTCCCGCGTAGGCTGGCGACATGACGACCCCAGCCCCCGAAGGCCGCAAGCTACTGCGCCTGGAGGTGCGCAACGCGGAAGTCCCCATCGAACGCAAGCCCCCGTGGATCAAGACCCGGGCGGTGATGGGGCCGGAGTATCACGACATCCGGCGCCGGGTCGCCGAGGGTGGGCTGCACACCGTCTGCCAGGAGGCGGGCTGCCCCAACATCTACGAATGCTGGGAAGACCGGGAGGCGACCTTCCTCATCGGCGGGGATCAGTGCACCCGCCGCTGCGATTTCTGCCAGATCGACACCGGCCGTCCCGAACCGGTGGATGCCACCGAACCGAGGAAGGTGGCCGACACCGTGGCGCAGATGGGGTTGCGCTACGCGACGGTGACCGGTGTCTGCCGCGACGATCTGCCCGACCAGGGTGCGTGGCTCTATGCGCAGACCGTCCGCGAGATCCACGAGCACGTTCCGGGATGCGGTGTGGAAGTTCTGATCCCGGACTTCAGCGGTGCGCCGGACCTGCTGGCCGAGGTGTTCGCCGCTGAGCCCGAAGTGCTGGCCCACAACCTGGAAACCGTTCCGAGGGTGCTCAGACGGGTCCGCCCGGCCTTCCGTTACGACCGCTCGCTGAACGTCCTGACCCAGGCCCGCGACGCCGGATTGGTGACCAAGTCGAACCTCATCCTCGGCATGGGCGAGACCCTGGAGGAGGTTCGGGACACGATGCGGGATCTGCGCGATGCCGGCTGCGACCTGCTGACCATCACCCAGTACCTGAGGCCATCGGCCCGTCACCATCCCGTGGAGCGCTGGGTCGAACCGGCCGAGTTCGATGCACTGGCCGCCGATGCTCGGGACATCGGTTTCCTCGCAGTGATGAGTGGTCCGCTGGTGCGCTCCAGTTACCGGGCCGGAAGGCTCTACCGGCAGGCCACGGCAGACCGGGTGGGCTGACTCGCGCCAGCCGGAACCCCCGGCGAGCCGGACGGACGACCGGCGGTGAGCGGCCCAGCCACCACGTACGCTTGACCCATGTCACGCAAGGACGGCAAACCCGGGCGTCTGGCGCAGATCCGCCAGACCTACCAGATGACCAAGCAGTCGGATCCGCGGATCGGCTGGATCCTGTTGGGCTGGTTCGCGCTGCCCACCGCGATCACGGTGCTCCTGTGCATCCTGCTGGACACCTGGTTGCTGCTTCCGCTGGGCATCACGACCGGGCTGCTCATCGCTGCCATCGTGCTGGGCAAGCGCGCCGAACGCGCCGCCTACGCACAGATCGAGGGCCAACCCGGTGCCGCCGCCGCGGTACTCAACACCCTGGGGAAGGGCTGGTTCGTCACCCCGGCCGTGGCGGTCACCAAGAACCAGGACATCGTCCACCGGGTGATCGGCCGTCCTGGAGTGATCCTGGTCGGCGAGGGCGTCGGCAGTCGTGTGTCGAATGCGCTGCGCAACGAGCAGAAGCGCGAGGCCAGGTTCGTCCCGGACGTGGAGTTCCACGAGTTCGTGATGGGCCGCGAGGAGGGTCAGGTCCCCATCGGCCGAATGGTCAAGACGGTGCGGAAGTTGCCCAAGACCCTCAGCCCCGGCCAGGTCACCGAGGTCCGCCGCAGGCTCGATGCACTGTCCAACCAGCCTCTGCCGATGCCCAAGGGGCCGGTCCCGAAGTCCACCCGCGCGATGCGCCCACCCCGCAGGTAGTTCGGCGTCGCGTGGGAGGCTGGGCCACCACTGTGCAACGGCCGTAGCCGCTGGCAACCGTGCGAAATTCGCGATGCTGGTTGTGCTCCTGTGTGGATCAGTGGCGTGTGTTGCGGGGTCCAGCGTGCACCGTTGCGCCGTTGTTGTTGCTCATCGGTGCAGCGACGGCTCACGGACGCTGCACCCGTGAGCGAACGCTGCACCCGTGAGCGGGGGCGTCGGCCAGATTCTTGCTCACGGATGTTGCGATTGCTCACGGATGCGCCCGGCTCGGCTTAACAACGC
>DAOMFH010000006.1:0-28654 GCA_035429705.1 Actinomycetota bacterium | reverse complement strand
AGGAAGGAGAACACCAGCACGGCGACCACTGCGATCAGTTGCGACCAGAGCTGGGTGAACCCACCGCCGTAGAACAGCCCGTTCACGCCGGCCGGTGCGGCCTCGGTGGCCAGCAGGCCGATGAGCAGGGTGCCCACCAGACCGCCCACCAGGTGCACGCCCACCACGTCCAGCGAGTCGTCGTACTTCAGCCGGTACTTCCACCCCACCGCCAGCGCACACAGCGCACCGGCGGCGACCCCGACGATGATGGCCCCGATGGGACTCACCGCCGAGCACGAGGGGGTGATGGCGACCAGACCGGCGACGATACCGGAGGCGGCGCCCAGGCTGGTGGCGTGACCGTCGCGGATGCGCTCCACGAGCAGCCAGGCGAGGCTGGCCGCGCAGGTGGCGACGAAGGTGTTCAGGAACACCACCGCGGAGGTGTTGTTGGCCGCCAGGGCCGAACCGGCGTTGAAGCCGAACCAGCCGAACCACAGCAGTCCGGCACCGATCATGACCAGCGTCAGGTTGTGCGGCTTCATCGGCGTACGGGGCCAGCCGAGCCGCTTGCCGATCACAAGCGCCAGCGCGAGGCCTGCCACACCGGCGTTGATGTGCACCGCGGTGCCGCCGGCGAAGTCGATCGCCGGGGTTCCGTTGAGCGGGCCGAGACCCGCGAAGATCCAGCCCTCCGGCGCCCAGACCCAGTGGGCGACCGGGAAGTAGACCAGCGTGACCCACAGGCCCGAGAAGACCAGCCATGAGTTGAACCTGGTCCGATCGGCCACCGCACCGGCGATCAGCGCGACCGTGATCGCCGCGAACATGGCCTGGAACGCCACGAAGGCCATCGCCGGGTACGTCGCCGCCGGGTCGTCGGCCATGAGGCCCGCGAGTCCGAGGTACTGCGTGAGACTGCCCAGGAACGGACCGCCTTCCCCGAACGTGAACGAGTACCCGTACAGGACCCACAGCACCCCGACGACGGCCAGCGACCCCATCACCATCATCATCATGTTGAGCGTCGACTTCGAGCGCGTCATGCCACCGTAGAAGAGCGCCAGGCCCGGCAACATGAGCAGCACGAGCGCGGCGCTCACGAGAATCCAGGCCGTGTCGCCCGGACTCAGGACTACCTCTTGCATCCGTCCGCCTTCCCGTTCTGCGAAAGACCAACGGGTGTCTCCCGCTGGATTCCGCAAGGCTCCCCCAGGCGTGTTTCGCGGCTGGCGACCTTAGGTTTCGCGGATGTGACCAACGGCGGGTCGGGCGTTAACTCTGCGTTTCGCCGGTTGGCGCGGCGCGGCCCCGGGGAGGCAGTGATCGCCGCCGGAGGACGCGGTGGTTGCTGCCGGGCAAACGGCCCCGGGGACCGTTCGGTCAGTCCAGCAGGGCGGAAACGAAGGCGTCGGGGTCGAACGGCGCGAGGTCGTCGGGGCCCTCCCCGAGTCCCACCAGTTTGACGGGGACGCCGAGTTCCTTCTGCACCGCGACCACGATCCCGCCCTTGGCCGTGCCATCGAGCTTGGTCAGCACAACCCCGGTGACGTCCACGACCTCGCTGAACACCCGGGCCTGAGTCAGCCCGTTCTGGCCGGTCGTGGCGTCGAGCACCAGCAGCACCTCGTCGACCGGGCCCTGCTTGTTCACCACCCGCTTGATCTTGCCCAGTTCGTCCATCAGGCCGACCTTCGTGTGCAGGCGCCCGGCGGTGTCGATCACCACGCAGTCAGCCTGCTCGGCGTTCGCCTCGGCGACCGCGTCGAAGGCCACGGCGGCCGGGTCGGAGCCCTCCGGTCCGCGCACCACCTTCGCGCCGACCCGGTCCCCCCAGGTCTGCAACTGCTCGGCGGCGGCCGCGCGGAAGGTGTCCGCAGCGCCGAGCACCACGGTGTGACCGTCGGCGACCAGTACCCGGGCCAGTTTGCCGGTCGTGGTCGTCTTGCCCGTGCCGTTGACACCGACCACCATCACGACCGCGGGCCGGTCTCCCTGCCGGGAAGCGACCAGCGACCGGTCCATGGTGGGGTCCACCAGCGTCAGCAGTTCATCGTGCAACGCCCGGCTCCAGTCGACGTCACCGTCCACCCGCAGCCGCAACCGCAGGCGCGCGACCAGGTCCGTGGCCGCGTCCACGCCCAGATCGGACATGATCAGGGTGTCCTCGACGTCCTCCCAGGTCGACTCGTCGAGCTGGTCGCTGCTGAGCAGTGCCAGCAGACCACGACCGATCGCCGAGTTGGAACGCGCCAACCGGGCCCGCAGGGCGGCCAGCCGGCCCTTGGTCGGCTTCGGCCGCTCCAGTTCGATCGCCGGTGCGGACGACTGCTCGGGGAGGGCGACGTCCTCGATCGTGGCCAGTGGCGTGTCCCGTGGCTCGCTGGCGTCGTCGCCGACGCCCGGGATGATCTCCGGCGCCTCGATGGGTGGGGTGCGCCGGCCGCTGACCAGCCGCACGCCCAGCAAGATGGCGATGCCCAACAGGACCACGCCGATGACTGCATACACAACGATCGAATCCACGAGACCAGTGTGACCGACGTCCCCCGCAGGCGGTTCACCCCCGGTAGGGCAGGCGGCTCACGCCCGGCTCACACCGGTTGCAGTTGACGCATCCGCTGGCTGATGACCTCGGTGACGCCGGCCCGCATGGTGACCCCGTACAGCGCGTCCGCCACCTCCATGGTCCGCTTCTGGTGCGTGATCACCAGAAGCTGCGAGGTCTGTCGCAACTCCTCCAGCAGTCCCAGCAGCCGACCCAGGTTGACGTCGTCGAGTGCCGCCTCGACCTCGTCGAGCAGATAGAACGGGGACGGACGGGCTTTGAACAGGGCCACCAGGAAGGCGACCGCGGTGAGGCTTCGCTCGCCGCCGGACAGCAGCGACAGCCGCTTGATCTTCTTGCCCGGTGGGCGCGCTTCCACCTCCACCCCGGTGGCCAGCAGGTCATCCGGCTCGGTGAGGACGAGCCGGCCCTGACCGCCGGGGAAGAGCCGCGCGAAGGTGTGCTCGAACTCGCGAGCGACGTCGGCATACGCCTCCGAGAAGACCTGCTGCACCCGGGCATCGACGTCCGCCACGATGCCCAGCAGGTCCTCGCGGGACTTCTTCACGTCCTCGATCTGGTTGACCAGATGGGTGTGCCGCTCCTCCATCGCTGCGAACTCCTCGAGGGCCAGCGGATTCACCCGGCCCAGCAGGGCCAGCCCCCGCTCAGCCTCCTTCAACCGGCGCTGCTGCGCCTTACGGTCGAAGGCCTGGGGCTGCTCCCCCGCTGGGCCCGGCACCGGTTGGTCGGGGCCGTACTCAGCCACGAGATCGGTGACGGTCAGTCCGAACTCCTCGAGCGCCTTCTCCGTGAGTTGTTCGAGCGTGGCCCGCTTACCCGCTCGGAGTACCTCGTCGCGGTGGACGTCCTGGGTGAGCCGGTCGACCTCGGCGGCGAGTTCCAGCGCCGCGGACCGCGCACTGGCATGCTCGTGCTGCAGCCGCGCCTGTTCCGCCTCGAGGTCGGCCAGCGCGGCCTCGGCGCTCCCGGCGTCCTGCTCCACGAGCGCCGCAGCCCGGCGTGAGATGTCGTCGAGACGGGCCAGCAGAACCAAGGCCTGCTCCCGCTCGACCCGCCGCCGGGCCGCGGCGGCCACCGCGTCACGCGCCTGCCGGGTCTGCTCCACGAGTTCGCGGTGGCGGGCCTGCAGGCCCTGGTGTCGCTCATCGGCGGAGCGGGCGTTCAGGCTGGCCTCGTGGTGGGCGTGGCGGGCCCGCTCCTGCTCGGCCAGCAGTTCCTCCAGGTGCGAGCGGTCTACCGACGGGACCGCATCGTCGCGCAGGTGCGCCAGGTGCGCGCGGGCCCGTTGCAGGTCTTCGGTCTGCTCGGTCAGGATTCGCGCGACGTCATCACGTTCCGAGGTGAGTTGGTCCAGTCGCTTTCGCATCTCCTGAGCGCGCTGACGCACGTGGACGTCCCGCTCGGCCGCGGCCGCCGCCCTGGCCTCCTGGGCGGCGACCCGGTTGCGCATCTCCTCCCGCTGGCCCCGGGCCTGCGCGACCTGGGCCTCGACCCGCGCTCGATGGTCCACGGCCCGCCGCCAGCAGCCCTCCGCCGACACCAACTCCTCGGTCGCCTGCTCGAGCGCATTGCGCAACGCCATGACGTTGCCCGCCTCGGAGCCCTTGCCGGCGATCCCCCGGCCGATCAGCGCCCCCGCGAGGGTGGCCACCAGCACGTGCGGCTCCGCGGCCACGGCCTCCTCCGCCTCGGACATCGACCCGGCGATCCGGCAGCCACGCAGCATCTGGCCGAGGGCCCCGCGGAGGAAGTCCGGTGCCTCGATGACTGAGAGCACATCGTCGGCGGTCTCACGCGGGGGTCGGGTGTCGGCCAGCACCAGCCGGACGGTCGTGTCATCCGCGGACTGCTCGATCAGGTGCGAGGCCGACGCGCCCTCCCGGAGCACCACTGCTCGCGCATGCGCACCGAGTAGCGCCGCGACCGCCTTCTCGTATCCGGGCCGCACCCGGATGAGACTGTCCAGAGAGCCGTGCTGAAGCTCCAACGGGATGACGCCATCCACGTCATGGGCCACGGCGCTACGCAGCGCTTCGCAGCGAGCGGTCAGCGACGCCCGCCGCTGCTCCTGCTCGGACAGTTCGGCACGAGCCAGTTCGAAGGCGCGTTCGGCCTCCCGCAGGCCGCGATCGGCGTCAGCCATGTCGAGGATCTCGCCGACCTCCTGGGCGGCTGGCAGGTCGGCGACGGCCGCCTCGGCCTCCCGTGCTTCGGCCAGTGTCGGCTCGTACTGGGCGGCCAGCCGGTCGGCCCGGCCCTGGGTCGCCTCCACGAGGCGCAGGCCTCCGGTCACCGCCTGCTCGGCGGTGGCGAGTTGCTGACGGTGCTCGGTGAGCGCGTGCTCCGCCTCCGCGACCGCCCGCTGTTCCTCCGAGACCCGCCGGCCGACCGCCTCGGCGGCCGCGCGCGCGGCCTCGAACCCCTCCCGGGACTCCTGGGCAGACTGCGCCTGTCCGGACAGTTCGTCAGCTACCTGGTCGCACTGCCTCTGCAGATCCTCCGGATCGACCCCGAAACTCAGTTCCAACTGCTCGCGCTCCAGCGACCGCTGCCGTTCGGTGATCAGCGCGATGAGGGCGCTCATCCGCTCCCGCAGGCGGGTGAGGTCCAGCGACCGGGCCCGGGCGGTTTGCAGCCGGGGCGCGATGGCCTGCAGGGCCTGCTCGAAGCCGGCCTCCGCCGAGCGGGTCTGTTCCAACTGCGCCTCGACCTGTTCCCGCTGCGCCTTCGCAGCGGACTCGTCCGCCTGCTCCTGTGCGAGATCGTGCTGGACCGTTGCCACGTCGTCTGCGAGCAACCGCAGGCGTGCGTCCCGCACGTCGGCCTGGATCGTCGCGGCGCGCCTGGCCACGTCTGCCTGCCGGCCGAGGGGTTTGAGTTGCCGGCGCAGTTCGGTCGCCAGATCGGTCAACCGTTGCAGGTTCTGCTGGATCTGCTCGAGTTTGCGCAGCGCCTTCTCCTTGCGGCGCCGGTGCTTGAGCACCCCGGCTGCCTCCTCGACGAAGCCACGCCGGTCCTCCGGACTGGCGTGCAGAATGGCGTCGAGCCGGCCCTGACCGACGATGACGTGCATCTCCCGGCCGATCCCGGAGTCGGCCAGCAACTCCTGCACGTCGAGCAGGCGGCAGGTCTGCCCGTTGATCGCGTACTCCGACCCGCCGCTGCGGAACAGGGTGCGCCGGATGGTCACCTCGGAGTAGTCGATGGGCAGCGCCCCGTCGGAGTTGTCGATGGTCAACTCCACCTCGGCCCGGCCCAGCGGCGCCTTCCCGGAGGTGCCCGCGAAGATGACGTCCTCCATCTTCCCGCCCCGCAGGCTCTTTGCCCCCTGTTCGCCCATGACCCAGGCGATGGCGTCCACGACGTTCGACTTGCCGGATCCGTTGGGGCCCACGACACACGTGATGCCTGGTTCGAGGTCGATGGTGGTCGCCGATGCGAACGACTTGAAACCTCGAAGGGTAAGGCTCCTCAGATGCACCACGAACCTCCTGCCGCGCATGATCGACCCCGGACCAGGTCGGTCCGACGGCGGGGAAGGGTGCCAGACTAACCCGCCCCACGGCCCGGACCCGCCACGCCACGCGGGCAAGAGCCCGCGGACATCTCGAGTCGAGGGCCCCGCGCGGCGCCCACCGGCGTTCAGGCCAGGACGGTCGGGGTCTCGGCCAGGGAGCGCACCTCGGCGTCGAAACTCGTCTGCTCGAGCCGCAGTGCGCGAACCTCCCGCTCGAGTTCGGCGACGCGGGCACGCAGGGACGCCACTTCGGCCATGAGCCGAGGGTCGAGGTGTGCGCCAGGGGTGAATACCGCCTTGGCCATTGAAGTCCTCCCACACGCGCATCGGATGCGCCTGGTTCCACAGGACCCTCGACGAGCGCCCTATATATCAGGTTGACATAACGGTCGGAACAGCGTCAAGCAACCCGGCCGTTCCGCGTCCCCCGGACCTGAAGGGCCAGTTCGGGCTGCTCGGGGTATGTCCCTCGCGAGACACCCCCGGGGTTCTGGGTTGTCCCGGGCCGGGCTGGGCAACCGTGCACCATTCGCGGTGGTGGGTGCGGTCCGTTGGGGGGCCACAGCGTGGTCGCAGGATCGCGCCGTTGCGGGTTGCGGCTGGCCGGGGTAGCGATGGCTGCTACGCCGGGCCTGCTGGCGGGTCGCCGCTCCCGGGGGTCCCATCCGGCGCAGCGCAACTCACGCGCCAACGACCTCGGACAACCGCACCAACGGCCGCAGCCACCGTCAGTCCGGCATCCGCTGGCACCGCGGGCACCGGTGGGACGACCGGCCGGCGAACGGCTCACGCACCAGCGACTGCCCACACCGCGGGCAGGGCATCCCCTCCCGTCCGTACGCCATGAGCTCGCGCTGGAAGTAGCCGCTGTCACCGGCGACGTCCACATACAACTCATCGAACGACGTGCCGCCGGCGGCCAGTGCCCTGCGCATCACTTCGCCCGCCGCATCGATGAGGAAACCGGCCTTCCGGGCGCTCAAGGCCGACCCGGGCGTGCGCCAGTGGACCCTTGCCTGCCACAGGGCCTCGTCTGCGTAGATGTTCCCGATTCCGGAGACGACGCGCTGGTCGAGCAGCAGCGACTTGATGGCTGCGGTGCTCGACCGGATTCTGCGGACCACGGCACGCCGGTCGAAGTCCTCGCTGAACGGGTCCGGGGCGATGTGGTGAAGCGACTCGGGCCTGCCATCGACCACCGGTTCGATCCACATGCCGCCAAAGGTGCGCTGATCGTCGAACAGCAGCGGCACCCCCAGGTCGAAACGGATGCGGGTGTGCGGTCCCGGCCGGGCGGCCACCCGGAACTGGCCGGACATCCCGAGATGCCCGACCAGGGCGACGTCGGTCAGTGGCCACCACAGGAACTTGCCCCGTCGTTCGACACTGGTGAGGTCCCGGCCGCGCACCGCGTTCTCGAAGTCGCGAACCGTCCCCGGATGCCGGCGCACCGCCCGGGGATGGAGCACTTCGACGTCACGCACCCGGCGGCCCGGCGTCCAGTCCTGAAGACCCCGCCGCACGACCTCGACCTCCGGCAGCTCAGGCATCGACCTCGAATGCTTGCCGGATCTGCGCGAACGCGGTCTCGGCCGCCTGCTGCTCCGCCTGCTTCTTCGTGCGCCCGGACCCGTTGCCGAACAGCCTGTCGCCCACTCTCACCCGCGCCGTGAACAGGCGGGCGTGATCAGGACCCTCACCGGTGACTACGTATTCCGGGGTGCCCTGGCCGATGCGTGCGGACAACTCCTGCAGGCTGGTCTTCCAGTCCAGTCCGGCCCCGAGTAGCGGTACGGACTCCATCAGTGGGGCGAACCAGTGCAGGATGCACCCGCGGGCACCGTCCATGCCGGACTCCAGGTAGACCGCCCCGATGATCGCCTCGAGCGCATCCGCGAGGATCGACACCTTGGCGCGTCCGCCGGTGGTCTGCTCCCCCCGGCCGAGCAGCAGGTAGTCCCCCACCCCGAACTCGCGTGCAATGCCCGCCAGCGACTGAGCGTTCACGATGGCCGAGCGCATCTTGGCCAGTTGCCCTTCGGGCAGGTCCGGGAACTGCCGGTACAGGTGCTCGGTGATGACCAGCCCGAGCACCGAGTCTCCGAGGAACTCCAGCCGCTCGTTCGTGGGGATGCGCCCGTTCTCGTACGAGTACGAGCGGTGGACCATCGCCAGCGGCAGTTGGGCGGGCATGCCGGAAAGACCGAGCCGGGTCACCAACTCCGTCAGGTCGCTCTGGACAGGCACCGCCAGGTCGCCCGGCCTAGACGTCGAGGACGCGCCGCTTGGCGTACATGCCGCAGTCCGGGCAGGCGGTGTGCGGGGGCTTGGGCGTTCCACACATCTTGCAGGTGGCCAGCGTCGTGGCGCTGGTCTTCCACTGCGAGCGGCGGGCACGGGTGTTGCTGCGCGACTTCTTGCGCTTGGGAACGGCCACTTACTTCTCCTTGGATGATTCAGCCTGCTCGCCGAGCAGGTCGTTCTTGAGCGTGGACAGAGCTGCCCACCGGGGGTCGGTCGCGTCGTGCTGGTGGTCCGGCTCGTCGGCCAGACGCGCCCCGCAGCGGGCACACAGTCCGGGACAGTCGGGATCGCAGAGCGGCGCCAGCGGCATCTCCAGGATCAGCCCGTCGCGGATCGCCGGCCACAGGTCGAGAACCTCCCCGTCCAGATGCGGCCCCAGTTCGCCGAGCTCGTCCACCTCGGCCTGCTCGGCCGTCCAGGCGTACAACTCCTGCAACTGCGCCACCAGCGGCACCCGGACCGGGTCCAGACAGCGGCTGCACACCGCATCGCCCTCGGTCTTCGCACTGCCGGTCACCAGGATTCCCTCCCGGACGGACTCGAGCATGACCTGAACGCCTACGGGTTGCGTCGGTGCGACAGACACGATCTCGGTGGCCACCCCCGCACCGGCCGGCTCAGTCAGGCTGAGCCGCTCATACGCACCGGGCTTGCCGATCAACGACCGCACGTCGATGACGAACGGCGCACCAGCGGTCGCGGTCATGATCAGTCCTTGGGCTCGTCGGGTGGGCGCGGCGCCGCTGGGCACGCCAACGACGTGGCGACCGCGCCACAGGGTTCAGGGTATCAAGCCTGGCGGCCGGCCCGGCGACGCCCACCGACGAGCTCCCCGGCCATCTCCGGGTCCTGCGCGAAGTCGTAGACGCCGTCCCCGGTCACCTCCGCGGCGGGGGCGGAAGCTGCCGCGGTGGCACGACGGCGGCCGCGCCCGATCTGGTCCAGGGCCGCCCGCAGGGTGTCCTCCAGGTTCGCCAGACGCTTGTCCACGTAGATGTCCGCCTCGGCGCGCACCCGGGCCGAGTCGCTCTCGGCCTGCTGCCGCAACGCCTTGGCCTGCCGTTCAGCCTCCAGCCGGACGGTGTCCGCCGACACCAGACGCTCCGCCTCTGCCCGCGCGCGATCCACCGTGCGGGCCGCATCGTTCTGTCCCTGCGCGAGCATCTGGTCGACGTCGGCCTGGGTCTGGGTGAGCAGCGCGGCCGCCTCGTTCTCCGCCCGGGACAATTCGGCATCCGCCTGGTCCTGGGCCGCCGCCAGCCGGGATTCGGCCTCACGGGCCGCGTCCTCCAGCACATCGTCCCGGTCGGCCAGGATCGTCGCGGCGTCACGCAACGACGCGGGCATCAGGGCGCGAACCGCCTCAAGCAGTTCCAGTGCGATCGTCCGATTCACCACACAGGAATCCGACAGCGGCACACCGCGGGCGCCCTCGATCAGGTCGACCAGATCGTCCAGCCGTTCGTAGACCTCCATGCGGGCCTCCCAACTCTTTCACCCAGTATCTGTCACACGTTCGCGCAAACGGTCGAAGACCACGCCGGGCAGCAGGTTGGAGACGTCACCACCGAACGTGGCGATCTCCTTGACCAGACTGCTCGACAGGAAGGAGTACAACGGGTTCGTGGACACGAAGACCGTGTCCACGCCGGCCAATTGGTAGTTCATCTGCGCCATCTGCAACTCGTAGTCGAAGTCACTGACCGCCCGCAGACCCTTCACAATGGCCCGGATGTCCCGCTCGCGGCAGAAGTCCACGAGCAGGCCGTGGAACGATGCCACCGTCACGTTGGGGAAGTCGGCCGTGACCTGCTGGAGCAGTTCGATGCGTTCCTCGACGGTGAACAGCCCCTGCTTCTTCTTGTTGATCAGCACGGCCACCACGACTTCGTCGAACAGGTCGCTGGCCCGCTGCACGATGTCCAGGTGACCGTTGGTCACCGGATCGAACGATCCCGGGCAAACAGCTCTGCGCACATCGGCTCCTCGTGACGGTTGGGCGCTACCTGGCTAACTGCGATCTTGCTGGTGACCGTACCAAACCGCACGGGAGATCCGGGTGTCTCCGAACCGGCGATCCCACCTCTCGGCGAATCCCGGCGGCCAGACGAGGTCCGCTCCCCGCACCCCGCGCTCGACGACCACAACTGCGCCCGGGTTCAGCCAGCCTTCGGCCAGACGCGCGAGCACGGACTGCACCTCCCCCGCCGGGGCCTCATAGGGCGGGTCCAGGAACACGATGTCGAATCCCTGCGGTGCGCCGCACAGGAACTTCTCGACCTGGCTGCGCACGACCTGCGCTCCGGGCAGTCCGACCGTCCGGGCGTTGTCCGCCATGACCCGGGCGGGCTCAGTTCCGCGATCGACGAGCACCGCCCGGGAAGCCCCCCGGGACAGCGCCTCCAGGCCCAGCGCCCCTGAGCCGGCGAACAGGTCCAGCACTTCGGCATCACGCAAGCCGAATGCCGATTCGAGCGCGGAGAACAGCGCCTCCCGGACGCGATCGGACGTGGGGCGGGTGGCGGCGGCCGGGACCTTCAGCCGGCGGCCCCGGGCAGCACCGGCGATGATCCGGGTCACGTCTTCTCCACGAAGTCCGTCTGCTCCGATTGCCAGCGGTTCACCATGGCGCGCAGGGCGCGGTGCTCGGCAAGTCCGGGATCGCGTTCGAACAGGTCGGCGACATCCTGCCGGGCCTGTTCGATGATCTGCTCGTCGCGGATTACCCGGAGCAGCCGCAAGCGCGTGAGCCGTCCGGACTGCGCGGTGCCCAGCACGTCGCCCTCCTTGCGCTGCTCGAGGTCGATGCGCGCCAGGTCGAACCCGTTGGTTGTGCCCGCCACCTTCTCCAGCCGTTCGAGGGAGTCGGGTCGGCGGGTGGACAGCAGGCACAAGCCCGGCAGGTCCGCGCGGCCCACCCGGCCCCGCAACTGATGCAACTGCGACACACCGAAGCATTCCGCATCCAGCACCACCATCATCGTGGCACTGGACACGTCCACGCCGACCTCGATCACGCTGGTGGCCACCAGCACATCCACGGCATCGGGGCGGTCCTGGTCCGCGGCGAAGCGGCGCATCACGTCGGCCTTCTCCGCCGACGGCATGCGCCCATGCATGACCCCGACCCGCACGTCCTGCAGGGGACCGGCGGCCAGCTCCTGCGCGGTGCGCAGCACCCCGCGGGTGTTCTCCGTCGGGGAGGCGTCCGGGTCCACCACCTCGCCTTCCTCGGCACCGTCGCCGATCCGGGGGCAGACGACGTAGACCTTGCGCCCTTGCCGCACCTCCTCGGCGACCCGCTCCCAGGTCCGCTGCGCATGCCGGGGGGCCCGCTTCTCGTCGACCACGAAAGTGCTGACCCCCGCCCGGCCGGCCGGCAACTCCCGCAGTGTCGTGACGTCGAGGTCACCGAACACCGTCATGGCCACGGTGCGTGGGATGGGGGTGGCGGTCATGACCAACAGGTGTGGCCGGGCCTGGTCGGTCCCCCGGTCGAGCAGTGCGGCCCGCTGCTCGACCCCGAAACGATGCTGTTCGTCCACCACGACCAGTCCCAGGTCCGCGAACTGCACCGCCTCGTTGAGCAGTGCGTGCGTGCCCACGACGATCCCCGCCTGACCCGAGGCGATCGCCAGCAGCGCCTCCCGGCGGGCGGCACTGGACGCCGATCCGGTCAGCAGCACAACCTGGGTGCCGGAACCGGTCCCCAGCAGGGTGCCGGCCTCGGCCTGGTCGCCCAGCAGGGTGCTGATCGAGGCATGGTGCTGCGCGGCGAGGACCTCGGTCGGGGCCAGCAGCACGGCCTGGCCCCCGGAGTCGACCACTGTGGCCATGGCCAGCAGGGCGACCAGGGTCTTACCCGCACCAACCTCACCGTGCAGCAAACGCTGCATGGGCTGGGTACGGGCCAGGTCGGCCCGGATCTGCCGCACAGCGGCGTGCTGACCCTGCGTGAGCCGGAAGGGCAGTCTGCCCTCGAGTGCCTCGGCGATCCCTGCCGCACCGCCCGCGCGAGCGGTGGCGGGGCTGGCCGCCACCGCCTGCCGCCGAAGCGCCAGGATCGTCTGCAGCACGAACGCCTCCTGGTACCGGAACCGGTCGCGCGCCGCGTCAACGGCGGTCAGGGACGTGGGCGCATGCACGGTGGTGAACGCCGCTTCCTGCGGCATCAGGGATCGGCGGTCCCGGATCTGATCGTCCAGCGGGTCGTCGGACAGATCGACCGCCTCGAGCACCATCTTCACCGCCTTGGCGATCCGCCAGGAAGGCACGCTGGCGGTGGCCGGGTAGAAAGGGGTGATCTTGGCGAGGAAGGCCTCGATCTCCTCCGGATCGTCGCCGGCGCCCATCGGGGACATCAGACACAGCGGATGCGCCAACTGCAACTGCCCGCGGAACGCACCCACCTTCCCGCTGAACAGCCCGACCCGGCCCGGTTGCAGCATGCGGCGGTAGCCGGGCAGCCCGCGGAAGAACGCCAGGTGCAGATCCTCGTTGCCGTCGGTGATGACGACGTTGAGCATCTCCCCCTTCCTGGTGGGACGCGTCGAGGCGTACTTGACCCGGGCCAGGACGGTGGCGAAGTCGCCATCGTGCAGACCGGCGATGTCGGTCAGCCGGGTCATGTCCTGGTAGCGCCGCGGGAACACCCACAGCAGGTCTTCGCAGGTGTGCACGCCATGCGAGGTGCGCAGACTCCCGGCACTGCGGCCGCCGAGCACCTCGGCCAGCGAGGTGGATAGCTGGGCCACGCTACTCCACGCCGACGATGACGGGCCAGTAGGGTTGGTCGCCGGTCACCACTTCCAGGTCGAGGACCTCCGGCGCCAGGTGTGTCTCCACCGCGGCGACCAGGTCCGGCGGGACATCAGCTCCGGTCACCAGCGTGACCAGTTCGGAGGTGCTGCTGCGCATCCGGTCGATGATCGCCAGGGCGACCCCATCCACCGAGTCCCCGATCTCCACGATGTCCCCGTCGACCAGTCCGAGCACGTCGCCGACCTGGCAGCGTCCCGCACTGGTGATCGCCTCCTTGCTGGCGATCGTCACGCCGCCGTAGCGCGTCGCCGTGGCCGCCCGGGCCATGTTGACCACGTCGTCGTCGAAACTGATCGCCGGGTCGTGCACCGCCACCGCGGCCAGGGTCTGGGTGATGGAGCGGCTGGGGACCACCGCCACCCGGATGTCGTCGTCGCGCAGGAACTCCGCAGCTGCCTTGGCCACCGGGGCGGAGTCGCTGTCCGAGGGCAGCAGCAGGGCCTCCCGGGCGGCGCAGGACTTCACCGCCCGCACGAAGTCGCGGGTGCTCGGCCTTCCCCGCGGCGGAGTCCGGACCACGACCGCGCCGGATTCCCCCAGCAGTTCTGCCACCCCGGATCCGTGGGCCACGGCCACCACTACGCGGGTGATCTCGCGGGGACGGTGGCGCTGCTGCTCGATCAGGTCGGTAACGGCGATCCGGTGGGGCCGGCCCACGGCGATCCCGGCCTCGATCGAGGCGCCGATCTCGTCGGTGTGCACGTGGACGTTCCACAACCCACCCCCGCCGACCACGACCAGGGAGTCCCCCAGCCCGTCCAGCGTGGTTCGCAGGCCCGGGACGCCTTCGTCCTCGGCGTCCAGCAGGTACATCACCTCGTAACGCGGCCCGTCGTACTCACCGACCGGCATGGGTTCGTGGGCCACGATGACCTCGTCGGGCTCCGAGTGTTCGGGCAGGCTCTCCCCGCTGAGGACCCCTGCCAGCGCGTCGAGCACGACCACCAGTCCCTTCCCCCCGGCATCCACCACCCCGGCCTCTGCGAGTGCCGGCAACTGGGTGGGAGTCAGGGCAAGGGCCCGGTGCGCCGCGCGCGCCGCAGCCTGTGCCACCGTCGCCACACCGTCACACTCCTGCGTAGCGGCACCGTGCGCCGCAGCCCGCGCCACAGTCAGAACGGTGCCCTCCACCGGCCGGCCCACCGCCGCGTAGGCGAGGTCGGCGGCCCGCGCCAGGGCGGCGACCAGCGTCTGCCCGTTCGGTTGGTCGCTGGTGCCGATCACGTCGGCCATTCCGCGCAGCAGTTGACTCAGGATGACCCCCGAGTTGCCCCGCGCCCCCAGCAGCGCGCCCCTGGCCAGCGCCTCCGCTGTCGGGCCGGGCACGCTGGTCGGGTCGGTCACCTCCCTGGCCGCCTCAGCAGCCGCCTCCACCGTCAAGTACATGTTCGTGCCCGTGTCCCCGTCGGGAACCGGGAACACGTTCAGCGCATCGATCTCCGCCCGGTGCGCCCCCAGCGCATCCTGGCTGGCCAGCATCCATTTGCGCAGGGCAGTGGCGTCGAGGCCGATCTCGGATATCTCGGTCATGACTGGGGGCTCCTCCCTTCCCTGCACGCCACCCAAGGGTAACGGGGGGCGATGGGCATTGCCGGGATCATCGGCTATCCTGGGGAGGAATTGCGTGCGCCGTCGAGTGCTGCGCGCATCCCGACCGTTGGAACCACCAGAAGGAGTACCCGTGGCTGCCACCTGCGATGTCTGCGGCAAGGGCCCCGGCTTCGGCCACAGCATCTCCCACTCGCACCGGCGCACCAAGCGGCGCTGGAATCCGAACATCCAGAGCGTGCGCGCAATGGTCGGCAAGGCTCCCAAGCGGATCAACGTTTGCACCAGCTGCCTCAAGGGCGGCAAGGTCACCCGCGTCGTCTGATCGCGCAAGGTACTGGGGACCTTTGACCGGGCCCCGGCCGGGCCATGACGCCCCGGGACCGGTGTGGCGGTATCGAGCAAACACGACATCCGTGAGCCCCCAAAATCGGCCGGATTCTTGCTCACCGATGCGGTGGCTCCTGCGCACGTCGCCGACTGCGGGGCCGGCGTGCTCACGGTGGGGACCATGGCCGACGACGCCCGAACTGCCCCCGAATCCGAACAGCCCCTTTGAGCCAGCCCGTCCGGCCATGTCCCAAGTCCGCGGGGTGGGCGAGCACGACTTCGGCAGGAGGACAGCCGAACCCCCGCGCCAACGCGCGCAGGAGCTGCTACTCCCGGAAGTGGTCGAAGCCGGCCGGTCCGATGTGCCGATAACCGGGAACCTCCACCCCGGAACCCTCGACCACCTCGCCGATCGCCACGAATCCGGCCGGCAGTTGCGCTCCGGGGGCGAATGTGGCGGCCAGGGCGTGATCATCACCGCCGGCGATCACCCAGCCCAGCGGGTCCGCGTTGAAGGCCGAGGCGGTTTCCCGGATCTGGTCGTCGATGGGCAGCGCCTCCGCATCGATGACCAGACCGACGCCGGAGGCCTGCGCAATGTGCCCGGCATCGGCGAGCAGCCCGTCGCTGACGTCGATCATCGCAGTCGCACCGGCCGCCGCGGCCAGCGCGCCGGCGGAGTAGGGCGGCTGCGGGCGGCGATGGGCGTCCACGACCACCCGCGGGGAGCGGAACCCGCGGCCCAGCACGGCCAGCCCGGCTGCCGCCCAGCCCAGCCGTCCGCAGACCGCCAGGACATCACCGGCGCGGGCCCCGTCCCGGGTGACCAGGCGGGAACCGGCCGGCACGCCCAGGGCGGTGACCGAGATCGTCACAACCGAGGCCCGGGTGACATCCCCACCGATCACCGCGGCGCCCAGCGCGGCGGATTCGGCGACCAGTCCGTCGACCACCCCCAGCACCCAGTCCACCGGAGTCTCCGGGGGCAGCGCGATCGCGGCGGTCAGCGCCAGCGGACCGGCCCCCATCGCGGTCAGGTCGGCGAAGTTCTGCGCCGCGGCCTTGTGCCCGATGTCCTCCGGTGAGGACCATTCGAGCCGGAAGTGCCGGTCCTGCACCAGCATGTCGGTGCTGACGACCAGCCGTTCGGTCCCCAGCCGCAGGACCGCGGCGTCGTCCCCGGAGGGCAGTTCCACCGCGGAAGTCGTCCGCAGCCGAGGCTGCAGCGCGGCGATGAGCCCGAACTCCCCGACATCCGCCACCGTCTGCCCGCTCATTGCGCCTCCACCTACTCGTGTCAAAGTACCCGTGGTCAAGATAGTCTCCTAGCAACAACTGCGTAGGAGGAACCGTGGTCCAGGCCTACATCCTGATCCAGACTGAGGTCGGCTCGGCATCCAGGGTCGCCGAAGACATCCGCAAGATCCCCGGCGTCATTCAGGCAGACGACGTGACCGGCCCTTACGACGTGATCGTGCGCGGTGAGGCCGAGTCGGTCGACCAGCTCGGACAGATGGTCGTCGCCAAGGTCCAGACCGTCCCAGGCATCACGCGTACGCTGACGTGCCCCGTCGTGCACTTGTCCTGATCGCCCTTGCACTCGGCGGTTGCACCGCGGAACCCAGCCCGACCGCCACTCCGCCGGTAACCGATGAGCAGGTCTGCCGCTCGCTCATCTCGGCGGTGCCCAGCACAGTCGACCACGAAGCCGAGTCCGCGCGTTCGGAGTTCGCGGTGGCGTGGGGGGATCCGCCGATCGTGCTGCGATGCGGGGTGGAAGTTCCGTCGGCGTACGGACCGACCTCGGAGATGCTCGTCGTGAACAAGGTGTCCTGGTTCGCCCAGCAGCAGCCGGACGGCTACGTCTTCACCGCTGTGGGCCGGACTCCGCTGGTCTCCGTGCAGGTGCCCGACACCCATCAGCCGGAGGTGAATCCCCTGGTCGACCTGGCCCCGGTCATGCTGGAGCAGACACAGGTGTCCGGGCCGGCCGGCGCGGCACCGTGACCGGCGCTTCCACCACCTAGATGTCCGACCCCCCGGTCGGCTGTCCGGGTCCCGCCGCGCCCTCAGAGCAACGACCGGAATCGCCTCACCTGCGGGGCTCGCCAGTCGGTGTGGTCGTTGCGCCACCCCGCGACGCGCTCCTGGAAGTACGGCGAGGCGTTGACCGTCGCGTGGCCGAGGACGTTGGCCGTGCTGATGCCCAGTTCCCACTGCAGCCAGCGGACCAGCCGCAGCCCCGCACGACGCTGCTTGGAGCGGGCCAGGATGTTGCGCGCGGAGGTCTCCTCCACGAACTCGATACCCACCGACCTGTGGTTGATCCCGATGGCATGCCGGCACATGGTGCCCAGCGGCACCAACTGGTAGATCGTGCCGTCCTTGTCCACGATGAACTGCGTGCAGCCACCCGGGCGCTCGGGCTTCGACCCGGCGGGACCGGGGGCGGGCGCGTTGTTGGCGAACGTGTGCCACGCGGACTGGTAGGTGCTGCTCACGGTGAAGTGCAGGACCACGACCTTCGGGTCGGTCAGCTGCCAGGTCCGCACGCCGTAGTGCCGGAACGCGTAGCCGGCCATCTGCTTCTTGCGCTGCTTGCCGTACGGGATGGCCTTCTGCACGATCCGCGGCGGCGGGACCGGCGCGACCTCGACGGGAGGCACCAGCGGGACGAAGAAGGGAATCACCGCAGCCCCACCCCCCGGCGCAGGGCATCGTCGAGGAGACTGGTCACCACGTCACTGTACGACCGGCCGGATGCCTGCCAGACCAGCGGGAACATCGACGCGGACGTGAACCCGGGCATGGTGTTCACCTCGTTGAGGATCACCCGGTCCTCGCTGACGAAGAAGTCGACCCGGGCCAGCCCCTCGCACATGGCCACCCGGAAGGCGGTCCTCGCCGTCGCGGCGATCGTCCTGCGCATCTGGTCGGGCAACTCCGGGTCGATGACGAGGTCCACGGAGTCGTCCAAGTACTTCGCCTCGAAGTCGTAGAAGTCGTGGCCGGAGCGCACCACGATCTCCCCCGGCACGCTCACCTGCGGTTCGGGCGTGGCGAGCACCCCGACCTCCACCTCCCGGGCCGCCGCCACGCCCGCCTCCACGATGACCCGCGGGTCGTGGCGCAGGGCCTCATCCACGGCGGCGGCCAGGTCCAGGAGACCGGACACCTTGCTGATCCCCTGGGATGACCCGGCCCGGCTCGGCTTCACGAACACCGGCCATCCGAGTTGGGCGATCTCGCGCTCGATCCGGCTGCGTTCACGGTGCCACTCGTTCGCGGTCAGGCTCACGAACTCCCCGACGTCGACCCCCTCGGCAGCCAGATGACGCTTGAACGTGATCTTGTCCATGCACAGCGCCGAAGCCAGGACCCCGGAGCCGACGTAGGGGATCCCGGCCACCTCGAACAGCCCCTGAACCGTGCCGTCCTCGCCGAACGGGCCATGCAGGATCGGGAAGGCCACGTCGATCGGTAGGTACTCGCCTCCGCAGTGGAATCCCTTGCGGGTGTGGTGCAGCACCAGTTCGACTGGCGGACCGCCGAGCACCTCGGGCAGTTCGGCCCCGAGTCGCAGTTGCTCGACGTCCTGGTCGTCCAGCCGCCAGGTCCCCTGCCGGTCGATACCGATCCGCACGACCTCGAACCGGTCCGGGTCGAGCACCCGTAGCACGCTGCCGGCCGAAACACAACTGATGCTGTGCTCCGAACTCGTCCCGCCGTAGACGACACCCACCCGGATCCGCGACTCTGACACGTTCCCGACCCTAACCCAGGGGGAATCCGCCGCCCGGTAGCGTGCGCCGAGCGCGTTCGTCCCGGTTGCTGGCGCTACGACAGGCCGTCGTGCCCCTGCTCGGCCTTCGGGTCCCGGGACATCAGGTTGACCAGCATCGCCCTCGGTTGCATCCCCTTGTGCACCACCTGCACCACCTGCTCGGTGATCGGCATGTCCACCCCGTTGCGCGTTGCCAGGTCGAGGATCGACTGGCAGCTCTTGACGCCCTCACAGGTCTGCTTGGTCTTGGCGATGGTCTCATCAACGGTCAGACCCCGGCCGAGGTTCTCGCCGAAGGTCCGGTTGCGCGACAACGGGGAGGTGCATGTGGCGATCAGGTCGCCGATCCCGGCCAGGCCGAGGAAGGTCAGTGGGTTGGCGCCGAGGGCGGCGCCCAGGCGCGACATCTCCGCCAGCCCACGTGTGATCAGTGAGGCCTGCGCGTTCTCACCGAAGCCGAGGCCGTAGGCCATGCCGTTGGCCAGTGCGATCACGTTCTTCACCGCACCACCGAGTTCGGTCCCGATCACGTCGGTCGTGTAGTAGGGACGGAAGTAGGCCGTCGTCGTCGCCTCGGCCAGCGCCTGCGCCCTGCCCTCGTCCGCGCACGCGACGGTGGTGGCGGCGGGCTGGCGCTGCGCGACCTCACGGGCGAGGTTCGGCCCGGAGACGACCGCCACCTGGGCCTCGGGCAGACCGGTGACCTCGGCGATGACTTGCGACATGCGCATCACCGTGCCGAGTTCGATGCCCTTCATCAGCGAGACGAGAGTGGCATCGGGGTGGAGGTACTGCTTCCAGTCCGACAGGTTCTCCCGCAACGTCTGCGACGGGATTGCCAGCACGACGATTCGCGCGTCCTTCAGAACGTGCGCGGGATCGCCATCAGCCCACATCGCCAGGGGCAACTCGATCCCCTCGTGGTACCGGGAGTTCAGGTGATTCTGGTTGATGTCCGTCACCACCTCCGGTTCCCTCGCCCACATCCCGACATCCCCGCCGGCGTCGGCGAGCACCATGCCGAAACCAGTACCCCAGGACCCGCTACCCATGACTGCAATGCGCGCCATTCACTTTTCCTCTCGTGTGTCCTTCTGCCGCTGCTCACGCCAGGCTTTGAAATCTAGCCGCTGCGTAGGGGCCGGTTCAGCACGAATGCCCTCCAACAGCCCGGTGATCGCGTCCATGATCCGGTCGGTGGCACCCGTCAGTACCGATGCGGTGGGTTCCTGGTCGCGGAAGTCGTCGAGGTCGACCGGGGGGCCCACGCGCATGGTCATCGTCTTCGGCGGGAGGATCCGGAACTCCTTCGCGTAGGGACCCATGACGTCCTGGGCACCCCACTGGGCGATCGGGATGACCGGTACCCCGGCCTGCATCGCGATGCGTGCGGCACCGGTCTTGCCGCTCATCGGCCACAGGCCGGGATCACGGGTGATGGTCCCCTCCGGGTACACCACGACCGCCTCCCCTTCACGGGCGGCGGCCACCGCGTCCTCCACCGACTCAACCGCCTTCTCGGTCTCGCGGCGTACCGGGATCTGACCCGCGTTCGCGATGATCCGCCCCATGAACGGGACGCCGAAGAGGACCTCCTTGGCCAGAAACCGAGGAGGCCGCCCGTTGTTCCACAGGACGTGGGCGATCGGGATGGGGTCGAACCAGGAGATGTGGTTGGTGACTACCACGATGCCGTCGGTGGGCGGATAGGACCGGCGCAGCCACTCGACGCCTTGCCAATCCCGCCTGGTCAGCACCGTCATGGGTGGTTTGAGAACGAGGGCCGCGAATCGGTATGACGCCCCGAGTCCACGGGTTCCGTGACGCGAGGGCATGCTGCCGATCATCCCCCGGCGGCGGTGCCGGTGTCGACCCCCGTCCAGCTGCTTGTCACCATTCTGCTGTGGTTCGGTTCATCCTCCCGGTGAAGGGGCTCAACCTGGGCAAGTCCCGTCTGCGGGTGCCCGCGGCGCAGCGATCCGCACTGGTCACGGCAATGCTGCAGGACTGTCTGAACGCCGTGCGGGAGACCGGACTGGGCCCCGCCGTGGTGGTCAGCCCGGATCCCGCGGTGCTGGCGCTGGCTGACGCGGCGGGAGCCGAGGTGCTGGATCACGCGGGCGACCTCAACGTGGCGATCTCGGCGGCTGCGACGCAGCGACGTTGCGCCGCCCTCCTGCCCGACCTGCCCGCCCTGCGCGCCGCCGAACTCGTGGCGGTTCTGACAGAACACCCGGCGGGGTTCGTCCCGGATGCCGCCGGCACCGGCACCACACTGCTGTTCGGGGCATCCCTGCGGCCACGATTCGGGCCCGGCTCGGCACAGCGGCACGCGGAGGCCGGCTACCGGCGGGTCGACTTGCCGATGTGCGGCCTGAGCGCGGACGTCGACACGTGGGAGGATCTGCTTCGCGTGCGTCGACTCGGACTCGGCCGGCACACCGCGGACGTGCTGGGTTCGCTCGAACCGCCCGGTGTCGGTGACACCTCGCCCGCAGGGACGTGAGGGTGTGACCGCGGGGCCGGTCCATCACCTGGAACGGCCCCGCGTGCCTTGTCACTTCTTTGCCGGAGCTTTCTTCGCCGGGGCCTTCTTCGCCGGGGCCTTCTTGGCCGCCGGTGCTTTCTTGGCCGGGGCTTTCTTGGCCGCCGGTGCTTTCTTTGCCGGGGCCTTCTTCGCCGGGGCCTTGACTGCGGCCGCCGTCTGCTTTGCCGTCGTCGTGGCCTTCTTGGTCGCGGCCGCGGTCTTGGCGGTGGTCACCTTCTTCGCAGTCGTCACCCGCTTGGCGGTCGTCGTCCTGGCCGTCGATGCGGCGGAGGCCGCCTGGGCCGGGGCCTTCTTGGCGGCAGCCTTGGCCGCGGTCGTTGTCTTCTTCGCAGCCGCGGCCGTCTTCGCCGGGGCCTTCTTCGCCGATGCCCGGGCCTTCTTCAGCGCCGCACGCGGGTTCTCCACGAACTCCTTGAACTCCGAGCCGGGACGGAACCTCGGGACGAAGCGCTTCTTGACCTTGATGATGCTGCCGTCCCGCGGGCTCTTCATCGTGCGGGCGTTACGCAGCGTCTGCTCGAAGATCCCGAAACCGCTGATGGCCACCCGTTCACCCTCGGCGACTTTGTCCTTGATGGTATCCACCACTGCCTCGACCGCCTTGGCGGCCTCTTGGCGTCCGACCTCCAAGCGTTCGGCCACCTCGTCGATGAGTTCTGATCTGTTCACGTTCTTCCTCCGGTTGGGACACCTGGTGTTTCGCACCCTAGAGGCCCCGTCGTAGTCGGTGCAGGCGCCACGCCGTGTGATGCCACGGTCGCGGTCTGTGTTGGCGCATCGAAGACTAGCGGAGGATTCCGGTATCCGGATACCGATTCGAGCCGAATGCCGCAGTCCGTTGAACCATTCGGCCAGACGCGGGCGAACGCATCAGCGCGGCCTGTGGCGCCGGATCCGCTGAGTCCAGGAACTGGGTGCGGATCGTCTGCGCGGCTCCTGGCGGACTACGCCGAACGCCTCAGTCGGTTCGGGGCAGGAATGCGGGGCGTCGTTGCTCGAAGGCATCGATCTCGTCGGAATACTGCAGGGTGATCCCGATGTCATCCAGTCCCTCGAGCAGCCGCCAGCGCACGTAGTCGTCGATGACGAATTCCGCCGTCAATTCCCCGGCCCGGATCTGCCGGGCCTGCAGGTCGACGGTGATCTGCGTCCCCGGCGCCTGCTCGAGGACGTCCCACAACTGCTCGACGACGTCCTGGCCGACCTCGGCGGTCACCAGTCCGCCCTTGCCCGCGTTCCCGCGGAAGATGTCGGCGAACCGGGAGGAGATCACCACCCGGAAGCCGTAGTCGGACAAGGCCCAGACCGCATGCTCACGCGACGATCCGGTCCCGAAGTCCGGCCCGGCCACCAGTATCGAGGCCCCGGCGTAGTCCGGCCGGTTCAGCACGAACGCCGGATCCTGCCGCCAGGCCGAGAACAGCGCGTCCTCATAGCCGGTCCGGGTGATGCGCTTGAGGTACTCGGCGGGAATGATCTGGTCGGTGTCCACGTTCGAGGCCCGCAGCGGTGCGGCCACTCCGGTGTGGCTGGTGAACTTCTCCATGTCAGACCTCCATCAGATCGCTGGGCGCCGCCAGATGACCCGCCACAGCCGTGGCCGCGGCCACCTGCGGCGACACCAGATGCGTACGACCCCCGGGACCCTGCCGGCCCTCGAAGTTGCGGTTGGATGTGGACGCGCTGCGCTCCTGCGGGCGCAACTTGTCCGGGTTCATGGCCAGGCACATCGAGCACCCGGCATTGCGCCATTGGGCCCCGGCTGCGGTGAAGATCCGATCCAGACCCTCGTCCTGGGCCTGCAGGCGCACCTTGACCGAACCGGGCACGACCAGCATCGTCACCGAGTCGGCCACTGTGCGGCCCCGCAGGATCTCGGCGGCGGCCCGCAGGTCCTCGATGCGGCCGTTCGTGCAGGAACCGAGGAACACGGTGTCCACCGGGATCTGCTTCAGCGGCGTGCCCGGCTCCAGGCCCATGTACTCCAGGGCTCGGGCGGCGGCAGCCCGCTCGGAGGGATCGCTGAAGTCCTCTGGCGAGGGCACCGACGCTCCCAGCGGCAGACCCTGCCCCGGGTTGGTCCCCCAGGTCACGAACGGGCTCAGCGCCGAGCCGTCGATCGTGATCTCCTTGTCGAAGACCGCATCCGGGTCGGTCGCCAGCGTGCGCCAGTACGCGACCGCGGCCTCGAAGTCCTGCGGGGCGCGTTCCCTGCCCCGCAGATAGTCGAACGTCGTCTCGTCCGGGGCGATCATGCCCGCCCGGGCGCCCGCCTCGATGGACATGTTGCAGATCGTCATGCGCTGCTCCATGGACAGCGCCTCGATCGCCGGGCCGCGGTACTCGATCACATGCCCCTGACCGCCCCCGGTGCCGATCTTGGCGATGATCGCCAGGATGAGGTCCTTGGCGGTCACTCCTGGCGGCAGGGAACCCTCGACGTTGACCGCCATGGTCCGGAACGGCTTCAGCGGCAGCGTCTGGGTCGCCAGCACATGCTCCACCTCGCTGGTGCCGATGCCGAACGCCAGTGCGCCGAACGCGCCATGGGTGGAGGTGTGGCTGTCACCGCAGACCACCGTCATTCCCGGCTGGGTGAGGCCCAGCTGCGGGCCCACGACGTGCACGATCCCCTGGTCAGCATCGCCTAGCGGCCGGATCGGCACGCCGAACTCGGCGCAGTTGTGCCGCAGCGCCTCGACCTGTGCGCGGGAGACGGGATCGGCGATCGGCTTGTCGATGTCGACGGTGGGAACGTTGTGGTCCTCGGTGGCCAGCGTCAGGTCCGGCCGGCGGACGGCGCGGCCCGCGGCTCGCAGACCGTCGAAGGCCTGGGGGCTGGTGACCTCATGGACGAGGTGCAGATCGATGTACAGCAGATCCGGCTCCCCCGCGGCCCGGCGCACCACGTGCGCTTCCCAGACCTTCTCCGCCAGGGTCTTCGCCATCATGACCTCCTTGGCATCTCACATAATGAGATTGTAGTATCACGTTGTGAACGACTCTAACACGGTGGGCACCTTGGTCAAGGCCGGGGCCATCCTGGACGCGGTGGAGGTCGGCCCGCAGGACCTGGCCGACCTGACGGCCATGACCGGGCAGCCACGTGCCACGTGTCATCGGCTGGCCGCCGCCCTGCTGGATCTGCGCCTGCTGGCCAAGGATGCCCAGGGCAGGTACACGCTGGGGCCACGCATCGAAGAGCTATGTGCCGCCGGTGACGGGGAGCGTCTGCGCACGGTGGCCCTGCCCACCCTGCGCAGGTTGCGCGACGAGACCGGCGAGAGTGCGCAGATCTACCGCCGGCAGGGCCGGCAGCGCCTGTGCGTGGCCAGCGTGGAGCCATCGACCGGGCTGCGCGACACCGTGCCGGAAGGGGCATTGCTCACCATGTCCGCGGGTTCGGCGGCGCAGGTCCTCGCCGCCTGGTCGCCCGGCACGGGAGGTTTCCCGCAGCAACTGCTGGCGACGGTCCGCAAGCGCGGTTGGGCGGAGAGCCTCGGCGAGCGGGAGCCCGGCGTCGCCAGCGTCTCGGCGCCCGTACTCAGCGGCGACCGGGTGGTCGCCGCGATCAGCATCTCCGGGCCGATCGACAGGTTGACCCGCCGGCCGGGGCGCCGGTTCGCGCAGGCCGTGACACGGGCCGCCCAGCAGGTCGCCGCCGACCTGGGGCCCTGAGCGCGGTCCCCCGGAAACGCGAAAGGACCCCCGGGATCACCGGAGGTCCCCTCGCCGTAGCCCCGACGGGATTCGAACCCGCGCTACCGCCTTGAGAGGGCGGCGTGCTAGGCCGCTACACAACGGGGCCGGATGAGAGCATCAGCTTCTCGCTGGGGTACCAGGACTCGAACCTAGACTAACTGGACCAGAACCAGTCGGGCTGCCAATTACCCCATACCCCAAGGGTTTGTCTGTGTGCTGCCGAAAGGCAACTTCTACAGCATACCTACGCCCCTGACGGGCGGGAACGCAGGTCCGCGGCGAACGACCTCCGGCTACATACAGCGACGTAGCGTGTTCAGTTGGCTACTGTGAGTTCGCTTCAGGAATACTGGACGCACGGGACACTCCTCTAGGGGGACAGCGTGCGCACGACGACCACCACTTGGAGTCCGGCTGCGGGCTGGTCGACCGATCCCTCCGACATCCCGGTAAGCGCCGATGCGACCGTGGCACTCGCTTTCGCCGACGGCCGGGTGGACACGGATTCCGCCCTGAGCCAATTGCGCGAATCACTGCCCGGGGCAACCCTGGTCGCCTGCTCCACGGCGGGGCAGATCCTCGCCGCCCATGTCGATCCCGCGCCACTGGTGGTGGCGGTGGTCGCCTTCGACCATGCCCGCGTGGTCAGCGCGTTCCTGCCAGTGGCCGACCAGGACGCCCAAGCCGCCGGGGAGGCCCTCGGCGCACTGCTGACGGAGCGCTCGAAAGGGCAACGCATAGCCGGCGTGCTGGTGTTCGGGGGCGGCCTGCACATCAACGGCAGCGCACTGGTGGCCGGCCTCGGCCAGGGCCTTCCAGCGGGTACCGCACTATCGGGCGGGCTCGCCGGCGACGGCACGCACTTCGAACAAACCTGGGTGCGCTGCGACGACGAGACCGGGGAGGACTGCGTGACCGGGTTCGCGGTCATCGGCGACCACGTCGACTTCTCCCACGGCTCGCGCGGCGGATGGGACGGTTTCGGCCCAACCCGGACCATCACCCGCAGCGATGGACACATCCTGTACGAACTCGACGACCAGCCAGCCCTGCTGCTCTACAAGCAGTACCTCGGCGACCGCGCCCAGGAACTGCCGTCCTCCGCCCTGCTGTTCCCGCTGACCGTCTCGTCCCCCGACGGCACGAGCAACCTCGTGCGCACGATCCTCGCCGTCGACGAAACAGACCAGTCGATGACCTTCGCCGGCGACGTTCCCGAAGGGTGGTCGGCCCGGCTGATGTGGACGACGATGGACCGGTTGACCCAGGGGGCCACCGAGGCCGCCGAGGACAGCGCCCAGCCGGACTCGGGGCTGGCCGTAGCCATCTCCTGCGTCGGCCGACGTCTCGTTCTCGGGGAACGGACGGACGAAGAGCTCGAGTCCGTCGTCGAGGTGATGGGCCCTGACACGCCGACTGTGGGCTTCTACAGTTACGGGGAGATCGCCCCCGTCGCCGGGCTGTGCGCCCTGCACAACCAAACCATGACGGTCACCACCATTCGTGAGCGTACGCCAGGATGACCGACCACCCAGAGCGGCTGCACCGGACCCTGCAACGGCAGTTGTCGCGCAACGGACTCAGCGAGGCCGAACTCACCGACCCACGGTTGACCCAACTTCTGCACCAGGTGTCCACCTCCTACGAGGACGCGGACAAGCAGCGTTATCTGCACGACCGCGCCTTTCTGCTGGCCAGCACGGAGATGCAGAGTCTCTACGAGCAACTGAAGGCGGCGTCCCAGTCGCAGGCGGCGATCCAGCGAGACCGCTTGCAAGCGGTCTTCGACAGTGCCGCCACCGGTTTGATCGTCCTGGAGGACGACGGTGTCGTCTTCGACCTGAATCCGGTCGCCGAGGCCATCCTCGGGCTGGAGCACGACGCCATGCTCGGCGTCCAGATAGATGCCCTCCTCCGGCCCGCAGATCCGGTCGACCAAGTCATTCCCGAACTCCGCCGGGCACTGGCCGAAGGCAACAACTGGCGATCGTCCGACACCCAGTTGCTCAGCAGACACGACCGTGCGCTGAGCGTCTCCCTGCTGTTCCGGGCGATGCAGACCGGGGGCGGGGTCCTGGCCATCGAGGACATCACCGAGCGCAAGCAGGCGCAGGCGGAGCTGCTTTGGCGCGCCAACCACGACTCCCTCACCGGCCTGCTCAACCGGCCCGCCCTGATCGAGCAGATCAACCGCGGACTGCAGCGCGCACGCCGCTACGGAACCCAGCTCGCAGTCATGTTCATCGACCTGGACCGCTTCAAACGCGTCAACGACACACTCGGACATGCCGCCGGCGACATCCTGCTGATGGACTGCGCCCGCCGGATCACCGGCGTGATGCGCGAGGTTGACACCGTAGCCAGGCTCGGCGGGGACGAGTTCGTGGCCGTCTGCGAGAACCTGACCAGCGCCGAGCACGCGGGCGAGATCGCCCGCCGTGTTGCCCGAACGATCTCGCAGCCGTTCCCGATCGAGGAGGACTTCGCCTACGTTGAGGCCAGCATCGGCATCGCGATGTCCGATGGCCACGGCATCGACCCGGGGGGTCTGCTGCGCAACGCCGACGTGGCTCTGTACGAGGCCAAGCAGCAGTCCGGCCCCGCCGTGGTCGTCTACACCGAGGCCATGATCCGTCGCATGCAGCACGCCGTGCAGATGGAGCGCCGACTGCGCATGGCCATGCGGACCGATGAGTTCTGGGTCGCCTACCAGCCGATCATCCGGCTGACCGACCGCGCGATCGTAGGGTTCGAGGCGCTTGCCCGGTGGACCTCCCCGGCCGGCCCGGTCGCCCCCGACGAGTTCCTGCCCGTGGCGGAGGCGACCGGCCTGCTCGACCCGCTCGGCCGTCGACTGATCCTGGAAGCACTGGACTTCATGACCGCGCTGCCACCCGAACTGGATCTCTTCCTGAACATGGCACCCGGCCAGATCGCCGCGGACGGCATCGTGGAATGGCTCGATGGCGCTATGGCGGAGACCGGCGCCGATCCCTCCCGCATCTTCATCGAGATCACCGAGACAGCAGCCATCGCCGACTACCGGATCGGACAGCGACTCGCGGACCTGCGCGCCCGCGGCCTGCGGATCGCCCTGGACGATTTCGGGGTCGGGCAGTCCTCCCTGTCGGCGCTGCGCTCACTGCCGCTAGACCTCATGAAGGTGGACCGTTCCTTCCTGGTGTCGGCCAACGAGGAACCCCGGGCCAGGGCCGTGGCGCGCCTGGTGTGCGACCTCGGGCGCACCCTCGGCGTGGATGTGATCGCGGAGGGGATCGAGACCGACGATCACCTGCGACTACTCACCGATATCGGCTGCGCTATGGGCCAGGGATTCCTGCTGGGCCCACCGCAGCCACGCGAGGGAGCTCTGGCCTACCTGCCCGGGGTGTCTCGGGGCGCGGGTCCGCGATAACCACCGACCCGCGCACTGCTCCCGACGTCCATCCCGCACGTGAGATCCCGTCGCCGGCCCTTGGTCGCCGGGTTGCGGGCGTGCTTGAGTGCACCCGCGGGGCGGGTGTTCGACGGTCCTGCTGCCGGGGT
>DAOMFH010000005.1:10124-30967 GCA_035429705.1 Actinomycetota bacterium | reverse complement strand
CGTTGTCCAGGATCCAGCGGACCTTCGGCCCGGCGAAGTAGGTGGCCAGCGGCAGTCCGGTGGTCCGGCGGAACCGTTCCTCACCCACCGTGGCGGCCAGTTCGTCACAGATGGCCTGTGTGCGGGTGTCCTGCCAGACGATGGCGTTGTACACGGGCTGCCCGGTCGTGCGGTTCCACACCACAGTGGTCTCGCGCTGCTGGGTGATCCCCACCGCCGCGATGTCGGTCAGCGAGAGGTTGGACCTGGCCAGGGCCCCGCCCATCACCTCGCGGGTGTTCCGCCAGATCTCCAGCGGATCGTGCTCGACCCAGCCGGCTTGCGGGAAGATCTGTTCGTGCTCCCGCTGGTCCATAGCCAGTGGCAGGCCCGCCTCGTCGAAGATGATCGCCCGGCTCGACGTCGTGCCCTGATCGATTGCCATGATCGCCATGGGATTCCAGCCTCTCGCTCGCAGTGGCACCAACCTAGACCCCGGAGCGCCCCCCGGGCTCCCTGTGAGAGCGCCCATCCGCGTGCAAGGGTCCGGAGGACTCGGCGCGGCCGTGTGCCATAACCTCTGAACCATGCTCTACCCGCACGGCATGTTCGGCTGGATCGACACCTTCACGTCTGACACCGCCCGGGCGCAGGCGTTCTACGAGCGCCTGTTCGGCTGGCAGACCTACGACCACGCCGACAGCAGGGGCGCGCACTACCTGCAGTTCTACCTGGACGGGCAACTGGTGGCCGGGATGACGCAGATGCCCCCGGAGATGGCGGCCGAGGGCCTGTTGCCGCAGTGGGTGTCCTACGTGATGGTCGACGACGCCGACGCGGTGTGCGAACGGGCCCGGGTCGCAGGCGGGCAGGTGATGCTGTCGCCCCGCAACGCCGCCGATCAGGCCCGGGTCGCCAATCTGATGGATCCCAGTGGCGGGATGTTCGGCATCTGGCAGCCGCTGGAACATCAGGGGGCCGATGTCTTCAACGTGCCGGGGTCACTGACCTGGAACGAACTGCAGACCCGGGACATGGCCGCCGCCCTGCCGTTCTACGAGCAACTGTTCGGCTGGACCTGGGAGGACGGCTTCACCCCGGGCTACAAGATCGCGCACCTGGCGGCCCGGCCGGGCGAGGACAAAGCGAACTGCGGGGCCGAGCAGATGCCCGCCAACGTCCCCGAGGAGATCCCCGCGCTGTGGCAGGTGTACTTCTCGGTGCGCGACGCACAGGGCATCGCGGTGGCCGCGGTGGACTACGGCGGCAAGGTGTTCGTCGAGCCCCGGAAGGTCGCAACCGGCACCCTGGCCGGGATCCTGGACCCCAACGGAGGCCGGTTCTTCGTGATCAGCCCGGAGTGATTTCGGCGCCGTCGAGCCGGTAACCCACCCCGGGTATGGTGATCAGGTAGCGCGGCTCGGCCGGGTCCGGCTCCAGTTTCGCCCGCAACTGCGCCAGATACACGCGCAGGTAGTGGCCACGGGTGGGGACGTTCGGGCCGCGAAGATCGTCCAGGAGTTCCTGCCGCCCCACCACCTTGCCGGCGTTGATCGCCAAGAGTTCCAGTAGTCGCCATTCAGTGGGCGTGAGCCGTACCTCCTGCCCAGCCCGCAAGACGCGGTGACGGGGCAGATCGATGGTGAACTCAGCGGTTCGCACGACTGGGGGCTGTTCCTGCGGGCCACCCCGACGGTGAGCTGCGCGCAGGCGGGCCAGCAACTCGTCCATCCCGAAGGGTTTCGTGACGTAGTCGTCCGCCCCGGCGTCCAGTGCCCGTACCTTCTCCTCCGCGCTGTTGCGTGCTGACAGGACGACCACCGGGATCTGCGACCATCCTCGGACCGCCGCGAGGACCTCGAGCCCGTCCAGATCGGGCAGCCCCAGATCCAGGATGATGACCTCAGGATGGGCTTGAGCCATGGCATCCAAAGCCCCCCGGCCGGTTTGGGCCCACACCGGCTCGTCGCCCCGCGCGCGCAGTGTGATGGTCAGCGCCCGGGCCAGTCCCGCGTCGTCCTCCACGATGAGCACCTTCATTCACGCCGCCTTCCCGGTGGGCAACCAGAAGATCATCGTCAGCCCGCCGCCAGGGGTGTCCTCAGCCTCGAGTCTCCCACCGCAGGCCTCCACGAATCCTCGGGCGACGGCCAAGCCGAGCCCGACCCCCTGCCGGCCGGGCGCGTCGCCGAACCGCTGGAAGGGCTGGAACATGGTCAACCGTTCAGCTTCGCGCACCCCCGGCCCGGAATCGACCACCCGGATCGCTACCTCGTCGCCCGCCCGCTCTCCGAAGATGCGCACCGGGCGGCCGGCCGGGGCGAATCGCACGGCGTTCTCCACCACATTTGCCACGGCTCGCTCCAGTAGCCCCTCATCGGCCCGGACCGGCGGCAAGTCCAGCGGCACCTGCAAACTGAGTTGGTCCGGGGGCACCGCTTTCGCTGCCGCGGCAATGAGATCGGGCACCCAGACCTCCTCGAGCAGTGGGCTCACCGCGCCGGCGTCCAGCCGGCTCATGTCCAGCAGGTTGTCGATCAGGGACTGCAGTCGCTGAGTGGCCGAATCGACGGTCGCCAGCAACTCCTGGCGGTCACTGTCATCGAGTTCGAGGCCCTCGGAACGTAGTGCCGTGACGGCAGCCCTCGCGCCCGCCAGCGGGGTTCGAAGATCGTGGCTGACCGCTGCCAGCAGCGCTGTCCGGATGCGGGTCCGCTCCCGCTCCTGCCGGGCCTGCCGGGCCTCAGTGCGCAGATGCTCGCGCTCCACGAGGCCCTGCGCCTGCACTGCCACGGCAGTGAGCACCCGCATGTTCTGGGCGTCAAGGGAACCGCCCGCGATGGCCATCTCCAGATCATCGCTGATCGGAATCTCCGTGGGCTGTCCCGCAACGGCCGGGGGCTGCCCGGTCGACTCCAGAACTCGCCACCGCTTGGTCCCGGGCGCGCGCTCGTGCAGTGCGACGTAGTCGAGCGAGAACGTGACCCGGAGTTGTTCGAGCAACGCGGGAATCGCCCGCTCGCCACGCAGGATCGTCCCTGTGAGCGCGGCGAGGGTGTCCGCCTCCGCCTTGGCCGCAGCCGCCTCCCGCAACCGCCGGGCGGAGATGTCGACGACCCGGGCAGCCGTGACTGCCACGCCGAGCAGCAGAAGCATCGCCACCAAGTTCGCCGTGGACGTGATCCGCAGGGTGTTGTAGGGCGGGAAGTAGAAGTAGTCGACGATCAGGGCGGCGATCACCGCGGCGGCCAGGGCCGGCAGCGTGCCTCCCAGCAAGGCGACGGCGAGGACTGCTGCCATGAACAGCATCAGGGTCACCGGAAGCAGATCCTCGCGCCCGGTCCGCACCAGCAGCCAGGCCAGCACCGGGATCCCGACGAGGGCGCCCAGCCAAGCCATCACCTGACGGTCCCTGGACAAGGAACTCTTCCCCACCGCGAGGAAGGCCCGCGAGTTGGACCGCTCGTGGTTGACGATGTGCACATCAATGTCCCGGGAGCCGCGGACGACCTTCGCCCCCACCCCCTCGGACAGCAGCGAGGCCATCCGGCTGCGCCTGGGTGCGCCCAGCACGATCTGCGACGCGTTCACCCCGCGCGCGAAGTCAAGAACTGCCTCACCGACGTCGGTGCCGGTCACCACGTGGAACGAGCCGGCCAGACCCTCGACCAGCTGTCGCTGGCGGGCGAGTACCTCCGGGGAGCCGCTGGCCAGACCGTCGGTGGTCGTGACGTGCAGCGCCAACAACTCCCCGCCGACCGCCCGCTTGGCGATCCGGGCGCCCCGGCGAATCAGGGTCTCCCCCTCCGGCCCCCCGGTCAGCGCGACCACTACGCGTTCGCGGGCCGGCCAGGGCTGGTCGATCGCGTTCTCCTCGCGATACGACTCCAGTGCCTGATCCACCCGATCAGCGGTCCACAGCAGGGCCAGTTCCCGCAGCGCGGTGAGGTTGCCCACCCGGAAGTAGTTCGTCAGGGCAGCATCGACCTTCTCGGGCCGGTAGACGTTTCCGTGCGCCATTCGCCGACGCAGCGCCTGCGGACTCATGTCCACCAGCTCTATCTGGTCGGCAGCACGCACCACTTCGTCGGGGACGGTCTCGGCCTGCCGGATTCCGGTGATGCTGAAGACAACGTCGTTCAACGACTCCAAGTGCTGGATGTTGACTGTCGTGATGACATCGATTCCGGCCTCGAGCAACTCCTCGACATCCTGCCAGCGTTTCTGGTTGCGGCACCCTGGCACGTTGGTGTGCGCCAGTTCGTCCACCAGGGCCACTTCCGGACGACGCGCCAGCACCGCATCGACATCCATGTCGGTCATCGAACTGCCCCGGTGGACCAACCTTTGTCGGGGGATCACCTCCAGATCCCCGATCGCTTCCCGAGTCAGTGGCCGGTCGTGGGTTTCCACGAGACCCACGACCACATCCGCCCCCCGCCTGGCCCGCCGGTTGCCCTCGTTGAGCATGGCGAAGGTCTTCCCCACCCCGGGGGCGGCGCCGAGGTAGACCCGCAGCGAGCCTCGCGCCGAGCCGGCGTCAGTCACGTCGCTCATTCTGCCTGTTGGACCGCCACGTTGAGTTCCAGCACGTTGACGTGCGGCCGGCCCAGGAAGCCCAACCCGGCCGGGGTGGTCGCCGCATCGACCAGCGCTTGCACCTGCTCCTGGGTCAATCCCCGCGCTGCCGCGACGCGTGGCACCTGCAAGCGGGCGTACTCGGGGCTGATGTGTGGATCAAGCCCCGAGCCGGAAGCGGTCAAGGCATCGGCAGGCACCTGTTCGGGATCGATCCCTTCACGCCGGGCGACCTGTTCGACCCGTTCGGCGATCTGGTCTACCAGCGCCGGGTTGTTCGGACCAAGGTTCGTGCCGCCGCTGGCCATCGCGTCGTACCCGTCCCCGGCCGCCGACGGCCTGGGCAGGAACCAGCCGTCCCCGTCGAACGACTGGCCGATCAGCGACGAACCAACCGGTCGGCCGTCGACCAGGACGAGGCTGCCATCCGCCTTGTTCGGGATGACCCGCCCCAGCGCCACTGCGGCCAGCGGGTATAGCAGGCCGAGCACGACGGTGAACAGCAGCATCAGCCGCAGCCCGGCCCAGCATTGCCGCACAATGTTCATGATCTCCTCACAATCCGGGGATCTGGCTGACGACGAGGTCGATCAGTTTGATCCCGATGAACGGCACCACCAGGCCGCCAAGGCCGTAGGTGAGCAGGTTGCGCCGAAGCAGGCGTTCGGCAGTGGTGGGAGCGAAGCGCACGCCTCGCAGTGACAGCGGGATCAGCGCCACGATGATCAGTGCGTTGAAGATCACCGCTGACAGGATCGCCGACTGCGGGGAAGACAGGCCCATAACGTTCAGCCGATCCAGCTGCGGGTACGCCAGGACGAACATGGCCGGCAGGATGGCAAAGTACTTCGCCAGGTCGTTGGCGATCGAGAACGTCGTGAGCGCGCCACGGGTGACTAGCAACTGCTTGCCGATCTCCACGATCTCGATCAACTTGGTCGGATTGCTGTCGAGATCCACCATGTTGCCGGCCTCCTTGGCCGCCGATGTCCCGGTGTTCATCGCCACACCCACATCGGCCTGCGCCAGGGCAGGGGCGTCGTTGGTGCCGTCACCGGTCATGGCGACCATGCGCCCCGACGCCTGCTCGCTGCGGATCAGCGCGAGTTTGTCCTCCGGCTTCGCCTCGGCCAGGAAGTCGTCCACCCCCGCCTCCGCGGCGATCGCCCGGGCGGTCATCGGATTGTCACCAGTGATCATGACTGTGCGGATACCCATCGAGCGCAACTGTTCGAAACGCTCGCGCATCCCCTCCTTCACGACATCCTTGAGGTTGATGACGCCGAGGGGCTGGGCTGGTTGCCCACCGAACCTCTCGGCAACCACCAGCGGCGTTCCGCCGGCGGCGCTGACCGCGTCGACCGTGTCGGCCAGGTCGTCCCCCGCGTGTCCGCCATGCTCACGCACCCAGCGGATGACCGCCGCCGCGGCCCCCTTGCGGATCTCATGTACCTGCCCGTCCACGGGTATGTCCACCCCGGACATCCGGGTGCGTGCGGAGAACTCCAGGAACGTGGCCTCACCCACCTCCCGGCGCACCCGCAGGTCGTAGTTCTGCTTGGCCAGCACGACGATGGAACGACCCTCCGGGGTCTCGTCCGCCAGGCTGGACAACTGGGCTGCCTCGGCCAATTCCCGGTCACTGACCCCCGCCACCGGGAGGAATTGTGCGGCCTGCCGGTTGCCCAGGGTGATGGTGCCGGTCTTGTCCAGCAACAGGACGTCGACGTCGCCGGCCGCTTCGACCGCGCGTCCGGAGGTCGCCAGCACGTTGCGCTGGACCAGTCGGTCCATGCCCGCGATCCCGATCGCCGACAGCAGCGCCCCAATCGTGGTCGGGATCAAGCAGACCAGCAGTGCCACCAGCACCAGGAGTGGCTGTTCGGCCCCGGAGTAGATGGCGAACGGTTGCAGCGTGACGACCGCCAGCAGGAAGATGATCGTCAGCGCGGACAGCAACAGGTTCAGGGCGATCTCGTTTGGGGTCTTCTGGCGGGCCGAACCCTCCACCAAAGCGATCATCCGGTCCAGGAACGTCTGTCCGGGTGCCGCAGTGATCCGCACCACGATGCGATCGGACAGCACCTTGGTGCCCCCGGTCACCGCGCTGCGGTCGCCGCCCGACTCGCGGATGACCGGCGCGGACTCGCCGGTGATGGCCGATTCGTCGACCGAGGCCACCCCTTCCACGACATCTCCGTCGCCGGGGATCACCTCGCCGGCCTCGACCACCACGAAGTCCCCCACCCGCAGGTGGGCACCGGGGATGTGCTCCTCCTGACCATCAGGATGCAGTCGCCGGGCGACCGCGTCCTTGCGGGCCTGCCGGAGGCTGTCCGCCTGGGCACGGCCCCGGCCCTCGGCCACCGCCTCGGCGAGCGTGCCGAACAACACGGTCGCCCACAGCCACGCGGCCACAGACCAGGCGAATACCGACGGATCCTGAACAGCCATGACGGTCGTGAACAGCGCACCCACCCACACCACGAACATCACCGGGGTGCGCACCATGTGCCGCGGATCCAACTTGCTCACGGCTTGCGGCAGATGGCGCATCACCTGCCGAACGTCCAGGAACGCCGACCTCTGCGCAGCATTGGGATTCACAGCAGGGCCTCCGCAACGGGTCCGAGGGCAAGGGCGGGAACATAGGTCAGGGCCGCGACGAACAACACGACGACGACCAGCAGTCCGACGAACAGCGGCTTGTCGGTCGGCAGGGTGCCTGGCCCCGGCGGCTTGCGGGTCTGCTCAGCCAGTGAGCCGGCCAGGGCCAGCACCAAGACGATCGGCACGAACCGGCCGAACAGCATCGCCAGCCCCAGAGCCGTGTTCTGATATGTCGTGGCCGCCCCGAAACTCGCGAACGCGGAACCGTTGTTGTTCGAGGCGCTTGTGTAGGCGTACAGCAGACCCGACAGGCCGTGCGGACCCGCCTGTGAGACCGATGCGGTCACCAGTGCCGGCACTACGGCGGTCAGCGCCGCACCCACCAGCAGTATGACCGGCGTTGTCAGGATGTACAGCGCCACCATGGTGACCTCTCGGCGGCCGATTCGCTTTCCGTAGATCTCAGGAGTGCGCCCCACCATGAGACCGGCCAGGAACACCGCCAGGATCGCTGCCACGAGCATCCCGTAGAGACCCGAGCCAGTACCACCGGGCGAGACCTCACCGAGCATCATGTTCAGCATCGCCAGTCCGCCTCCGGCTGCGGTGAAGGAGTCATGCATCGCGTCCACCGCACCGGTGCTCGTACCCGTGGTCGCCGAAGCGAACAAGGCCGAGCCTGTGACTCCGAAGCGGACCTCTTTGCCCTCCATGGCCGCCCCTGCCAACTCGGGGGCCAACCCCTTGCCGGCCATCTCGGCCCAGGTGATCGTGGCGGCGCTGACCAGCCACAGAATGCCCATCGCCGAAAGGATCGCCACACCTTGCCGCTTGTTGCCCAGCACTATCCCCATGGCCCGCGGCAACGAGAAGGGGATGACCAGCATGAGGAAGATCTGGAACAGATTGGTGAAGGGGGTGGGGTTCTCGAACGGATGGGCCGAGTTGGCGTTGTAGAAGCCGCCGCCGTTGGTGCCGAGTTGCTTGATGACCTCCTGCGTGGCCACAGGTCCGCCCGGCAAGGTCTGACTGCCGCCGGACAGGGTGTTGACGGTGACGGGGTCGGACAGGTTCTGGATCGCCCCGCCCAGCATGAGCAGAGCCGCGGCAAGCGCCGCGATCGGAAGCAGCAGTCGCATCACAGTTCGGGTGATGTCGACCCAGAAGTTGCCCACCTCGTTGGCCCCGGAGGCCAGGAAGCCGCGCAGCAGCGCGAAAGCGACCGAGATGCCGACCGCAGCAGACACGAAATTCTGTACGGTCAGGCCCGCCATCTGGGCCAAGTAGCCCAGAGTCGACTCACCCGAGTACCACTGCCAGTTCGTGTTGGTCACGAAACTCGCGGCGGTGTTGAACGCCCCGGATGCTGGGACAGCGGCCATGCCCAGGTTCCAGGGCAGCATGGCCTGCATTCGCAGCAGACCGTAGAGGAGCAGCAGACCCATCGCGCAGAAGGCCAGGACTGACACCGCGTAGCGCGACCAAGGCTGCCTCGATGCCGGATCGGCCCCCACCAGGCGATAGATTCCGCGCTCCAGACGGTTGTCCCGCTGATCCGTCAGAATCTTGGCGATGTAGGTTCCCAGCGGCCACTGAACCAGCAGCAGCGCACCCACCAGGGCAGCCAGTTGCAGCAGGGCCGCGGCCGTCTGAGTCATCAGAAGCGCTCCGGGAACAGCAGCGTGACCACCAGGTACACCGCCAGTGCACCGGCACACACCAGGGCACTGATCTCAAGGCCGGTCATAGCCGTTCAACCCCTTTGACGATCCCGAGAACCAGTGCGAAGAACGCGACAATCAGCAGGACATAGATGACATCGAGCATTTCCCTCCCCTTTCTGGAATCCATCAAGCAGCCCCGCGAAGAGGCGTGGCAACAGCCCTGACGGATCCCTGACGAGCCGGATCGAGGCTCCAGACGCGTTCCGGACGCCCATGCTGCGGAATCCGGCTCACCCCACGGATACCGACGGCGTGAGGTTCGTGTGCACGCCAGAACTGCCCACTTCGTGAAATGCGCGTTCGCGCCCGGTTAACTCCTTCGACAGGCGTTGACGGGCGTTGGCGCCGGTGAGGGGATGAAGGCATGAGAGCTTGGCGTCACACCGCAGCCTCCCTGCTGGCCGCGTCGGCCGTGCTGTTCGCCGGACAGCCCGGACTGGCGACTGCCCCGCCCGCCCCCGCCGCACAGGGCGCCACCCAGGCCTACCGGGCAGCCACCCAGATCGCCGCCGACGCCTACCGGGTGAGACGCCGGCAGACCCTGCTCTGGTACCGCGACGTGACCCAATCGGCCGAGTTGCGCCTGCGACTGGCGCTGCAGGACGCCCGGACCGCTGACCAGCGACAAGCCGCCTGGCGCACCTACACCACGGAGACCGAGTCCCTACGGGCCCAGGCGCATCAGCGCATGCAGCAGGCCCGGGCGCAGTTCCGGGCGGCCGTGGACCGCGCGCGCGATCAGTTCGGGCTGAGCAGCCAGCCGCCCACCTTCACGATCGTGCGGGGGTAGGGGGCTTGCCGCACGGCAGCCGCCCGGAGTCCGCGGTTGAAGCAGTACCTTGTCCGTCCCGGATGCCACCGTGGCCGGGTCTCAGCAGGTGGTGGCCATCGGGGCCAGCAGTTCGACGACCACCCGACCGATCTCGTCGCCCTCCAGCAGGAAGCCGTCGTGACCGAAGGGCGACTCCACCACATCGATTTGCACACCCAGTTCAGCCGCGATCTGCTGCTGCAGATAGAGCGGGTAGAGCCGGTCAGAGGAGATACCCAGCACCCGGGTCGGGACCTCGACCTCCCGCAGTACGCCCAGGCCGCGGCCCCGGTACACGTCGTGCAGGGACATGGCGTCCGACAGCGCGACATAAGTACCCGGGTCGAACCGCCGGTTCAGTTTGTCGGCCTGGTGATCCAGGTAGGACTGCACCGCGAAGCGGCCATCGGTCAGTGCATCCTCACCGAGTTGGTGGTCGCGGCCGAACCGGCCGGCCAGTTCCCGCTCCGTGCGGTAGGTGAGATGGGCGATACGCCGGGCGATCCCCATCCCGGTCAGCGGCGCCCGACCCGTGCCGTGGTAGTCGCCGCCCTGCCAGTCCGGGTCCGCCTGGATCGCCTGGATCTGCACGCCCTGGGTGGCGATCTGGTCTGCGGTGGCCGACGCGGACGTGGCCATGACCAGCGCCGTGCCGACCCGCTCCGGGTGGGCAACTATCCACTCCAGCGTCCGCATGCCGCCCATGGACCCGCCCATGACCGCCGTGAAGTGGTCGATGCCCAGTACGTCCGCAAGTGCCACCTCGACCGACACCTGGTCGCGGATGGTGATCCGCGGCCAGCGGGAACCGTAGGCCCGGCCGTCCGGGGCGATGGACGACGGTCCGGTCGTGCCCCGGCAGCCACCCAGCACGTTGGATGACAGCACGAACCACCGCCGGGTGTCGATGGCCTTGCCCGGCCCGATCAGTTCATCCCACCAGCCGGCCGTGGGCTGGCCGGGCCCGGCCGGACCCGCTGCGTGGGCGTCCCCGGTGAGGGCGTGCTGGACGAGGACCGCGTTGTTCCCGGTGAACGTCCCCCACGTCTCGTACGCGACGCGCACCTCCGGCAGATGGCCGCCGAGTTCCAGGTCCATGGCGCCCAGGTCGACGAATCGCCGCCGGGCAGGGGTCTCCCCCTCAGGACATCCGCCGGAGGTGCTCATCGTTCAGGCCTCTTTCGCCGCTCGGAACCCGGCGTCGAGGTCGGCCAGGATGTCGCTGATGTTCTCGATGCCGACCGCCAAACGCACGAGGCCGGGAGTGACCCCGGTGGCCAGCTGCTCCTCGGGACTCAGTTGCGAATGGGTGGTCGAGGCCGGGTGGATCACCAGGCTGCGCACGTCACCGATGTTGGCCACGTGGCTGTGCAGTTCCAGCCCTTCGACGAACCTCCGGCCGGCCTCGACCCCTCCGGCGATCTCGAACGACAGCACCGCACCGGTGCCCGCCGGGGCGTACTTGCGGCCCAGCTCGTACCAGGGGCTGCTGGTCAGGCCGGCGTAGTTGACCTTCTCCACCTCGTCGCGGGTGGTCAGCCACTGCGCGACCGCCTGGGCGTTCTGCACGTGCCGCTCGACCCGCAGGCTCAGCGTCTCCAGGCCCTGCGCGAGCAGCCACGCGTTGAACGGCGCCACCGCGGAGCCCAGATCACGCAGCAGTTGCACCCGGGCCTTGAGGATGAACGACAGGTTCGCCCCGAACTGCGAGCCGACGCCGAGGTCGCGGGCGTACACCAGGCCGTGGTAGCTGGGGTCAGGCTGGTTGTAGTTCGGGTAGCGCTCGGGGTACTGCGCGTAGTCGAACGTGCCGCCGTCCACGATCACGCCGGCTACCGCGGTGCCGTGCCCGCCGATGTACTTGGTCGCCGAGTGGATGACCACGTCGGCGCCCCACTTCAGCGGCTGGATCAGGTACGGCGTGGCCACGGTGTTGTCCACGATCAGCGGCACCCCGAACTCGTGGGCCACCGCCGCGACCGCCTCGATGTCCAGCACGTCGTTCTTGGGGTTGGAGATGCTCTCCCCGAAGAACGCCTTGGTGTTCGGCTTGATCGCCGCGCGCCAGGACTCGATGTCGTCGGGGTCCTCCACGAAGGAGACCTCGATACCCAGCTTCGGCAGCGAGTAGTGGAACAAGTTGTAGGTCCCGCCGTACAGCCGCGGGCTGGACACGACGTGGTCGCCGGCCTCGGCGACGTTCAGGATCGCCAGCGTCTCAGCTGCCTGCCCGCTGGCGACCAGCAGGGCGCCGACCCCGCCCTCGAGGGCCGCGATGCGCTCCTCGACGGTGGCCTGGGTCGGGTTCATGATCCGCGTGTAGATGTTTCCCAGTTCCTTGAGGGAGAACAGGTCGGCGGCGTGGTTGGTGTCGTTGAAGGTGTAGCTGGTGGTCTGGTAGATCGGCAGGGCCCGCGAGTTCGTCGTCTCGTCGGGGGTCTGGCCTGCGTGGATCTGCTTGGTTTCGAAGGACCAGGCGTCGCTCATCGGGTTTCCTTTTCGTTGGCTTGGGTCCGGTGCCTGGTTGGGTCGGTCCGGGTGCTTGACGCACCGAAAAGAAAAGCCCCGGACGTTTCGCCGGGGAACGCAGTGTTGAACGTCGCTCAGGCCCCGACGACGGAGATCATTCGACACATGCACATCTGCCGGGAACCCATCGTCACGGACCTCCTTCCTGCGTTGGGATGCAGTCTGGCACACGCCTGCGCACATGTCGAAGGGGGGTCCAGTTGTTCGTCGGCTCTGTCTCGGGGCCGGTCGTGGGTGGTTGTGCTGCCGGCCGCGCGGAGTCTGGTCACTTGCGCCGGCTGGGGTCACCGTCCCCGGCTCCGCCCCGGCTGGGGTCACCGCGACTGTCGCACGGTTGTCGGCCGGCCCACGACTGGCGCGCGGTTGCCAGTCCGCCGGCAGTCAAACCACCAACACCGCAACAATCGAGCTCCCGCGCGGACTTCTGGACTTGGGAAGGGCGGTCATCGGACCGCCGGCTACAGGCGGCCAGCCCTCGCCGGTGGCGGTCGTCCCGGATACCCGCCCTGCTACACCTCGAACAACACCGTGATCGGCCCGTCGTTGGTCAGCCGGACCTGCATGTCGGCCCCGAACCGGCCGGTGTGCACCCGTGCTCCGGCTGATCGCAATGCCTCCACGAAGGCGTCCACCAGGGGCTCGGCGACTGGTCCCGGTGCCGCGGCGTCCCAGGTCGGCCGGCGACCCTTGCGGGTGTTGGCGTAGAGGGTGAACTGGCTGATCACCAGCAGTGGTAGACCGAGGTCGGATGCGGACAGCTCCGCGGGCCCGGCCGGCGGAGTGCACACCTGCGGCAACCGGTCTCGCTCGAACAACCGCGCCCCCCACACCTTGTTGGCCAGCCGGGCAGCCAGTTCGGGGGTGTCGGTGTGGGTCACCCCGACCAACACCACCAATCCGGGGCCGTCGAACTCCCCGGTGACCTGCCCGTGGATGCTCACCGCAGCGCCGTCGGCGCGCTGGACGAGGGCGCGCATCAGGAGCCAGGACGGCGCACCACGCGCCCGGCCATCCGGGTCGCCGCGCCGGGCAGCGTGCGGATCGAGCCCACCGTCTGGGAGGCGATCGCGCCGGTGCCCTCCCGCAGCAGCCCGGCGGCATCCAGTTCGTTGACCACGTCGGTCATGAACGAGTTGACGTCCACCTTCTCCAGCACCCGCTCCATGGTGACCCGGTCGACCAGGGCGTCCACATCCACATCACTGAGCACCATGTTCATGTCGACCCGGGAGAGCAGCTCGGCCGTCGTCTCAGGTCCGATGGTGGCCAAGAACGCCGCGGCAGCTTCCGTCCGTTGGGCCTGCCTGTCCCGGAACTGCCGGTCCAACCCGGCCAGCCAGTCGTGCAGCAGTCGCATCGGCCAGCCGGTGAACTCGATCCGCGAAGCGCTGGCCGATGCCCGGTTGAGCCAGTCCTCCCCGGCCGACACCAGATCGAACAACACCGACTGCACCTGTGTGGCCAGCGAAACGGCCGCTCCCGGCAGCACCCCGATGAGGTCGGCGAGGGTCACCACGTCCGGCTCGCCGCCCTCAGCGGGCTCCTCCGTCACCAACCGTGAGCGGGTGTAGCCCGAGGCCAGGCCCGCCAGCCCCATCCCCAGACCCGACCACCTCTCCACCTCGTCGAAGACGGCCCCGCTGAGACCCGGACGCTTTCCCATGCCCCCATGGTTACACCCGCACCCGCCCGCACCGCGACGGCCGGGTGGTCGCGTCGGGTGGTCTGCGTCACCCCTGCCCCCGAGCGCAGGTGTGCCTACCCTTGGGAGCGTGAGTCTCGCCCTGTCCTCGGCGGCCGGGCGCCGGGCGGTGGCCGCCAGCATCGTCGGCTCCGGCATGGCATTCCTGGACGGCACGATCGTGACCGTTGCCGCCCCGCACATCATGGCCGACCTCGGAGGCGGGTTCGCCGGTATGCAGTGGGTGCTGGACGGCTACCTGCTGACACTGGGCGCACTGGTGCTGGTCGGCGGGGCGATGGGGGATCTGCTCGGCAAACGGCGGGTGTTCATCGTCGGCACTGTCGGCTTCGCTCTGGCCAGTGTGGCCTGCAGCCTGGCGCCGGGCATCGTGCTGCTGGTCGCCGCCCGCATGGTGCAGGGGGTGTGTGCCGCGCTGCTGGTGCCCACCTCGCTGGCGCTGCTCAACGCGGTGTTCAGCGGCGCTGACCGGGGCCGCGCGATCGGCACCTGGTCGGGGCTGTCGGGGATCTTCACCGCACTCGGGCCGTTCGTTGGCGGCGCCCTCGTGGACGCGTTTCCCTACGGTTGGCGGCTGGCCTTTCTGATCAACCTGCCGCTGGGTGCCGTCGCAGTCTGGCTGGCACACACTTCCGTGCCGGATCTTCCGGGCACCCGGACCGCTGCGCCGCTGCTCGCGCAGCTCGACCTGGCCGGCGCGGGCCTGGCGACATTGGGCCTCGGACTGGTGGTCGGGCCGCTGATCGAGCTCGATCAACTGGGCCCGGCCGCCTGGTTCGGGGTCGCAACCGGCGTGGCGCTGCTGATCGCGTTCGTGCTGCTCGAGAAGCGGCGGGGCAGCACCGCTCAGCCGCCTCCCATGCTGCCGCTGGCCATGTTCCGGATCCGGTCGTTCACGGTGGCCAACCTCGTGACGTTCGTCGTCTACGGGGCGCTGACTGCAGCCACATTCCTGCTGACGATCTACCTGCAGATGGGACTGGGCTACTCGGCACTCGCGGCCGGCGCGGCCAGTATCCCGATCACGATCCTGCTCGCGCTGTTCTCCTCGCGGGTGGGGGCGCTGGTCGCGAGGTTCGGGCCACGCCGGTTCCTCGTCGCCGGGCCACTGGTGATGGCCGCCGGGCTGGCCTGGCTGAGCCTGGTGGCGCCGGGGGCCGGCTACCCGAGTTCGGTGCTGCCGGCTGTGACGCTGTTCGCCGCGGGACTGGTGCTGGTGGTCGCGCCGGTGACGACCGCGGCGCTGCTGGACGTGGGTCCGGCCCGTTCGGGCACCGCGTCCGGGGTGAACAACGCTGTGGCCCGGGTCGCCGGCCTGCTCGCCATCGCGGTGCTCCCGGCAGCGGCTGGGATCGGGGCGGCCGGTACCGGGCTGGGGCTCGGTTACCCCCGCGCCATGCTCATCTCCGCCGGACTGTGTGCCATCGGCGCGGGGATCGCGGCAGTCGGCTTCCGGACGCACAAGAACGCCCCCCACGGTTCGTGAGGGGCGTTCTTGTTGCGTTCTGCGGATCAGCTGAGGGCTTTTGCCTTCAGCTGAGCGAACTCGTCGTCGGAGATGACCCCGTCGTCGTGCAGCTTCTTGGCCTGCGCGATCTGCGCTGCCGGGTCGGTGCTGCCACTGACCTGCTTGATGTAGTCGGCCTGGGCCTTCTGGATCTCCGCTGCCTGCGCGGCCGAGCGCTCCGCCATACCCTTGCCGCGGGCGATGATGTAGATCAGTCCGGTCAGCCACGGAACGATGATCAGGGCGATGATCCAGATCGCCTTCCACCAGCCGCTGAGCTGGTGGTCACGCATGAGGTCTCCGACGATGACGAAGACCAGGATCAGGTACGCCATGAAGACGAACGCCAGAAGGATGGCTTGAAGAATATCGCCGTCCAATGCAGTTACTCCTTAGATTCGAAAAGCGCCCGAAACCGGGCATCTTTACCATGCTACGGGACCTCGGTGGAAACCCGGAGTGTGCCACGAGGCTCGACGCCGACATGTGTTGCTTCCTCGGCCGACGGACCTACGGCAGCGACCAGTCGATCGGCCGCCCGCCCTGCGCGGCCAGTGCCTCATTGGCCCGGCTGAACGGCCGGGACCCGAGGAAGCCGCGATGCGCTGACAGCGGGCTGGGGTGGGCACTGGTCAGCACCGGTACCCCGTGGTCGCGCAGGACCGGGGTGAGGGTCTGCGCGTCGCGGCCCCACAGGATCGCGACCAGCGGCCGCTCGCGCGCGGCCAGCGCCCGGATGGCGTGCTCAGTGATCGGCTCCCAGCCTTTTCCGCGGTGCGAGGCGGGCCGGCCCGGGGCCACTGAGAGCACCCGGTTGAGCAGCACCACGCCCCGCTGCGCCCACGGCCGCAGGTCTCCGCTGGACGGCTGGGCCGCGCCGGTGTCGCAGACCAGTTCGGTGAAGATGTTGACCAGGCTCGGGGGCAGCGGGCGCACATCGGGGGCGACCGCGAAACACAGGCCGATCGGATGGCCGGGGGTGGGGTAGGGGTCCTGGCCGACGATGAGCACTTCGGCGTCGGCGAACGGGTAGGTGAACGCGCGCAGCACATCCTGACCGGCCGGCAGGTAGGCGGGCTGGGCCCGCAGGAAGTCACCCATCGCGCGGATCTGCGGCTCGACCGGCGCCAGCGCCGCCGCCCAGCCCGGGTCGATGATCTCGGCCAGCGGTTTCACGGCCGCACCACCTCCACATGCTCGTCCAGCCACGGGATCGGGGAGTGCGTGACCACGACCAGTGAGCGCCCGGAGCTGACCGCGTCGATTGTTGCCAGCACCCCGGCCGCGGTGGGCGGGTCCAGGTGCTCGGTCGGCTCGTCGAGCAGCAGTACCGGATGGTCGGCCAGCACCGCGCGGGCCAGCCCCAGCCGCTGCCGCTCGCCGCCGGACAGAGTGCCGCCGTGCTGGCCCACGGTCCGGTCCAGCGGGATCGGCAGGCCGACCGCCTCGAGTGCGGCCAGCAACTGCTCGTCGGTCGCCTCGGGCCGGGCCATCCGTAGATTGGCGGCCACGTCCGCGTCGAAGACGTGCGGGATCTGCGGGGTCCACAGCACGCGCGAGCGCACCTCGTCGCCGGCCTGCTCGGACAGTGGTGCCCCGCCGAGTCGCACCTCGCCGGCGTACCCCAGGTACGCGGCCAGGACGTTGAGCACCGTCGACTTGCCACAGCCGGACTCCCCGACCAGGCCGATCCGCCGCCCGGCCGGCAGGTCGAGGTCAACCCCGGCCACCGCCACCGGGCCGGTCGGGTAGCGGGCTGACAGGTCCTTCGCGTGAATGTCCGCGCCGTGCGCCGGACGGGGATCGGCGGGCTCGGTGACCGGCGGACCCGCATCGAGGATCTCCACCAGCCGGGCGGCGGCCGACCGAACCCGGATGGCCGCCAGCGCGGACGGCGCCAGCACCGCCACGGCCTCGTAGGCGGCCAGCGGCAGCAGGACCAGGACCGCCAGGTTGACCCCGCGCAGATCGCCGTCACGCACCGCCGGCACCGCCACCAGGATCATCGCGATGACCGCCGCGCCCTGGATCAGGATGCCCAGCGCCGATGAGAGGGCCGATCCCACGGCGGTGCGGCGCATGGCGGTGGTCAACCGGGCATCGATGTCCGCGATCCGTCCGGCGTACTCGTCGTCGGCGCCCAGCACCATGAGTTCCGGGCCGGCCTGCAGAGCCGTGAGCACCTCGGCGGAGAGTTCAGCCTGCAGGGGGGCCTGCACCGCCTGCCCTCGCCCGGACGACCAGATGATCACCGCCGGCACCACGATGCCGCCGAGCAGCAGGCACACGGCCAGCACCACCCCGGCGGCCGGCAGCAGCCACGTGGCCAGGATGACCGAGCCGGTGCCCACCAGGACCGCCGAGAAGACCGGCAGCATCACCCGCAGGCTCAGGTCGGACATCGCCTCCACGTCATCGACCATGCGCCGCAGCAGGTCGCCGCGTTTGAACGCGGGCAGCCCGGCCGGGGCCAGTGGGATCAGCCGCTCGTACAGGGCGACCCGCAGGTCGACCAGCGACCGGAAGGCGGCCTGGTGACTGACCAGCCGCTCGGCGTAGCGGAAGACCCCCCGGCCGATCCCGAACGCCCGCACACTGACCACCGCGACTTGCAGGAACAGGATCGGCGGTTGCTCCCAGGCCCGGGAGATCAACCAGGCACTGGTGGCCATCAGCGCGACCGAGCAGCCGAGCGCGAGGGCGCCGAGCACGGCGGCCCACCAGAGCCGGCCGGACGCGGGCCGGTAGATCTGCTGAAGGCGCCGCACAGCGGGGTCGCGCAGGATCACACGACCACCCCCACAGTGATCGCATGGTCGGCGATGTCGTCGATGGCACTGCGGTGACCGACGACGATCACGGTGGCCTCGACCTGTTGCAGCACCTCGAGGATCGCCCGCTCCGAGACCGGGTCGACCCCGGCCGTGGGCTCGTCCAGCAGCAGCACCCGGGCCCGCCGAAGCAACGCCCGCGACAGGGCGATCCGCCGGGCCTGCCCCACCGAGACCGGCCGGCCGCCCTCCCCGATCACGGTGTCCAGGCCCTCGGGCAGGCCGGCCACCCAGTCGGCCAGGCGAGTCTGCTCCAGAACGCGCGTGACATCGACACTCGCGCCCAGTGTGAGGTTCTCGCGCAAGGTGGCGGGCAGCAGCTGCGGGCTCTGCGGCACCCAGGCCACCTGCGCCCACCACTGCCGCACGTCGACGTCGGCCAGTTCCTGGCCGCCGATCAGGATCCGGCCCTCCCGGGGCGGCAGGAAACCCAGCAGCGCGTTGAGCACGGTCGTCTTCCCGGCCCCCGACGGTCCGGTCACCACCGTGATCCGGCCTGCCGGGAAGGTGGCCGACAGGCCGCTGACCACGACCGTGTCGTCGTAGCCCAGGCTCACGTCCTGCAGCACGAGGTCCGCGTCAGCGGTGGCCAGGTCCGCCGTGCCCGTCGCCGGCGGCGACTGCTCCATGATCGCGAACACCCGGTCGGCGGCGTCCGCGCCCTCCGCGGCGGCGTGGAAGTGCTGGCCCACCATCCGCAGCGGCAGGTACACCTCCGGGGCGAGGATCAGCACCGACAGCCCGACCAGCAGGGTCATGCTGCCGTTGACCAGCCGCAGGCCGATGGACACCGCGATCAGCGCCACCGACAGGGTGGACAGCAACTCCAGGACCAGTGCTGAGACGAACGTGATCCGCAGCACGCCCATGGTCGCCCGGCGGTGCTCCTCACCGACCCGCCGGACCTGGCCGACCTGGTGCTGAGCCCGGTTGAACGCCTTCAGCGTCGGCAGTCCTTCGACCACGTCGAGGAAGTGGTTGCCCAGCACGGACAGCCAGCGCCACTGCTTGTCCACGCGGGCCTGGCTGACCCAGCCGACCAGGATCATGAACACCGGGATGAGCGGGACGGTCAGCGCCACGATCACCGCGGCCAGCACGTCCTGGGTGAGGATCGCGGTACCCACGATCAGCGGGACCACCACGGCCAGTACCAACTGCGGCAGGTAGCGCGCGTAGTACGCCTCGAGCCCGCCGACCCCGCGCACGAGCAGTTGGGCAAGCTCAGCCGTGCGCTGGCCGGACAGCCACGCCGGACCAAGGCCCATCATGTGCCGCCAGGCGGCCATCCGCAGTTCGCTCATCGCGGTCGCGGCCGTCCGATGGGCGAGCCACTCGGCCAGGAACGCGGTGACCGCCCGCAGGGCGACGACCACCGCCAGCTGTCCCACCCGGGGCAGCACAGCGGGCAGGTCGGCACCCTCGGTGAAGACGGTCACGACGATGCCGGCGATCAGCACGGCCTGCGCCACGATGAGCAGCGCCTGCACGGCCTGTACCGCGACACTGGCCACCAGGAACGTGCGGGTGGACCGGGCGTAGATCAGCAGCCGCCGGTCGAATCCACGCACACGCCCAGCCTACGGAGGACCGCGGCGGCGGTGGCTGGTGCAGTGTGCCGGCGGCGCTGGGCGGACGACACGACGACCGCGGTCCAGCGCTCAGCGCCTCACCTTGCCCGGCAGGATGAAGTCGTAGTCCTTGCGCAGCAAGCGCCGGGCTCCTCGGTCCAGCCGGCGCACCCGCAGGAACAGTTCCAGGGTCGCGGCGTCCTGCTTGTAGTAGGCGTCGACCTCCGCCCGCTCGATCCGGCGCCGGCCGTGGGCCTCGAGCCATTGGTTGGCCGCCACGATGCCCTCCGGCAGGCGGGCGCCGGCACCCTCCTTGATGAAGTTGCCGAGCAGGTCCACGGCCACCAGCCTCGGCTCGAAGTAGTCGTCCATGTACTGCGCGATGCTGCCCTTGCGCCGGTAGTAGGCGCGCAGTCCTGGCGGGATCGCCGACAGCAGGATCTCCTGATCGAACAGGTAGGACCCGGCCTGCCGTACGAAGGGCGTCCCGACATCGATCAGCACCGGATCGTCCGGCTGGGTGAACGACCAGTTGGACAGTTGTGCATCGATGGCCGCCTCGGGTGGTTCGCTGCGCTGGTGCAGGGTCCACACCCGGTCCATCACCACGCGGATGGCCGCACCCAGTTGCTCATCGGTCGCGCTGTGCAGGATCTGGTTGCCGAGATCGGCCAGAAGCGGCTGCACGAGGTAGACCACCGGCGGGCGGTCCGGCCGGTCGATCAGGACGATCCGGGTGTCCACCACCGGTATGCCCGTGCTTCGCAGGATCCGTAGGTAGTCGGCCACCAGGTCGCAGTAAGCGGCGGCCATCCCGTGGTGCGCGAAACCGGACATCCGCTTGGCCACGTGGCCCTCCAGGCCGGGCACCAGCAGGGCCGCCGAGACCTCGCCGTAGGCCAGGACCTGCACACCGGCCGGGTGGGCGGGATCCAGCCCGGCCTCCAGCCGCTGCAGGATCTCTCTCACAGCGCCACCGCCGCGGCACATGCCCGGTCGAA